>NZ_PZKN01000015.1 GCF_003046795.1 Desulfonatronum sp. SC1
TATAAAATTAAACGTTTTTTTGACAAAAAAGCAGAGATATCAGTAGGGTCTTACGCAAAGGGCCAGGTTAACATGCAGAAATTATTGCGGAAAAGGCTGGATTTGGCGCGATGCGGTTAAAGTCCTGTGTAACAATTTCTCGTGTTCTTACCGCCATTATTTCGTTCGATACAAACCAAATGTTCCCGCCGCATTCGTTTCAGCCTGATCACCCGCGGGTCGTTCTTGTTTCATGTTGCGGCAGCACGAGCAGCGTGCTCGCCGTACTCAACCAGTTCGGTGTCCTTTATCCAGGCCTTCCCCAATTGGTATCCTTTTTCCCGGAACAACCGCAGACAGGCATCCACGACCGTCGTGTCGTACAATGTCCCGTGTTTTGTTTCGATCTCCTCCAGGGCCGCTGCAATGCCCAAGGATGGACGGTAGGGACGGTGGGAGGCCATGGACTCCACCACGTCCGCCACCGCCAGAATGCGGGCCTCCATGAGAATTTCGTCTCCTTTCAGACTTCTTGGATACCCGGAGCCGTCCATCCGCTCATGATGCTGATAGACGATTTCCGCCAAGGGCCAGGGGGATTCCACGTCCTTCAAAACCACATATCCGCCGTATGCGTGTTCCTTGATCAGCGCGAACTCAATTGGCGACAATGTTGTTGGCTTGGACAAAAGCTCCGAGGGTACGGACATTTTTCCGATATCATGGATGGGGCCGGCCATGCTGATGGCTTCGATCGTCTCCAGAGGCAGTCCCATTTCCACGGCAATGGCCCGGGCAAGGTCGGACGAGCGTTGCTGGTGCCCGGAGGTATAGGGGTCCCTCATTTCCACGGCCGATACCATGACCTGAATGATGGCGCTGAACGCTTTCCTGAGTCGTTCAAGGGTCTGCTGGAGCTGTTCTTCCGCCTTCTTGCGCGCAATGCTTTTCCAGGTGGTTTCCATCAGCAGCGAAATCTGAAGAATGTCCGTGTATTCATAATCGGTCTCCTTGTTCGCCAGGCCGATCACGCCGACAATGTTCCCGCCTTGAATGATTGGAAGCGTCATGAACTTTTCGAGTTGCACATGGCCAGCGGGGGTGCCTTTTTTCAGGGAATCAGGGGCTTGATAATCATTGACGATGATTGGCCGACGCTGCCGGACCGCCTCGCCCCAGATCCCGGTCTTGTTCAATTCGTATTTCGTTTCCTGGTTGAGGACAGTGCATGCGGGCATCACCTCCCTGGACCAGGAATTCAGGACAAACTCCCGACGATCTTCGTGGTATGTATAAATGTACCCGATCCTGCTCCCGGTCAGTTTGATGGCCTGCTCCAGCGCATAATCCATAAAATCCTGAACGGTCATGGAAGTATGCTGCAGAATGTCCACCAGGCTTTTCAGGCGGGCTTCGCTCCGTTGCAGTTCCTCCAGCGCCAGCTTGCGCTCGGTAACGTCACGGATGTTGCACTGCACCAAGGTGGCTTTGTCCACGAGATATACGTCCGCGTCGATATGATGTCCGTCTTTGTTGATCACCGTTACATCGTCATATTTGAGAATGCCGTTCATGTTCAAGGCCTGCATTGTCGCCGGGAAATCCCCTGTATCAATATCCACGCCGATATCCGGAAGCTTCCGTCCGATGCTCTCCTGCTGGGTATACCCCAACAACTTCTCAGTGGCTGAATTGGTGTTGACGATCTTCCCTTCATGTTTCTCAAGCAGCACGATCCCGTCGTTCGCGGTCTCAAATAGACGTCGGAAGCGCTCTTCGGACTCAGCCAGATCATCTTCCAGACGTTGGCGTTCCGTGATGTCCTCGATGGCCAGGAGGATCATTTTGCCGTTTAAGTCCTTCCGATATACTTGACGGGCATTGAGCAGCATAACCTTGGGCCCGATGTCCTGAAAAGCATGCCTCACTTCGAAGTCGTCAAAGGCTTGGTTTTCTGGAAGGACTTCTTCAAGAAGTTCCCGGAGCATGGGGATGTTCCACTGCTTGTTTCCAAGATCATAGAGGAAACTGCCGATGCTTTCCTCCGAAGTTACCTGGAAGGTCTTGAAAAAGTTGCGGTTCGCGAAGATGATTTTCAGGTCCGCATCCAGAATCAACAGTGGCTCTCTAATGGTGTCCACGATGCTTTCGGCACATTGAAGGGCGTTGTCGACCGTAAATACGGACGTCTTCATGGGTGGCGTTGTTTCCAGCTCGGCACCTTGGGAGCGCAATCCCTTCAGTTCTCCCGCAAGCCGTTTTTTTGCTTTGTTGTCTTTCATCGTAACCTCGCCACTTTGCAGACAATTTGCCATATCGCCTCTTTCCAGGCAACCTGCATCTACAACACCCGCAATTCGCAGACCCGTCGGAAGTGGTAGCCGTAGATGGCCAGGGTCACGGCCAGGGGCAGGGACCTTGGCCGTCGGAGCAGGGTCCAGAAGAACAGCTTCCAGTAATGGAACCGTTCCTGGCCCAGGATGCCCAGGCGGAAAATGGATCGGAACAGAGCCATCAGGCTTTCGGAAAAGCGCCGGATTTGCCATGGCTTTTTGTTGACCGGCAGTTTGTACTCCCTCAGAAAGGTGATCACCCTGGCATAGTATGCCTCGGGCGAGTAGATGTTCTTCAGGATTTCCTTGTACCCGTCGCGCAACGACTCCAGGGTCATGGTCGGCAGGATATTCGTCGTTCCATCCACGTTGTCGCCGGAAATGCCTTCGCGCAGCCGACCGGCCTGCTTGAGCCTGCTGTAAAGCCTGGTGCCGGGAGGGGCCTGCAGCAGGCCGACCATGGCCGTGGTGATGCCGCTTTGCTGGATGAACTCCACAAGGCGGTTGAAAATGGTTGGCTCGTCATTGTCAAAGCCGACGATGAACCCTCCCTGGACCTGGATTCCAAAGCGCTGGATGCGCTTCACGTCCCGGATCAGATCGCGGCAAATGTTTTGGCCTTTGCCGCATTCGGACAGGCTGGCCTCGTTGGGCGTTTCAATGCCGATGAAAACGGTATCGAATCCCGCCTCGACCATCATGGCCAACAGTTCTTCGTCGTCAGCCAGATTGATGGACGCCTCGGTGCCGAAGGGCATTCCTTTCTTGCCTTTTCTCCAGTTGACCAAGGCGGGCAGCAGCTCGGCTTTGAGCCGCCGCTTGTTCCCGATCAGGTTGTCGTCCACGAAAAATATCCCGCCACGCCAGCCGTTGGCATAAAGACTGTCCAGCTCGGCAATCATCTGAGGCGCGTTCTTGTTGCGCGGTGTGCGGCCCAGCAAGGCCGTTACGTTGCAGAAATCGCAACTGAACGGACACCCCCGTGAGTACTGGACGCTCATGCTCGCGTACTGTTTCAGTTCCAGAAGATCCCAGCGCGGAACAGGCGTCTGTCCGATGTCCGCGAATCGGTCCGTGGCGTAGACCCGTTTGGCCCGACCCAGGGAGAGATCCAGCAGGAATTCCGGCAGGGTCAGCTCGGCCTCGTTGAGCACGAAATGGTCCACCTCGGGGAAGTGTTCATGCTCCACCGTGAACAGCGGCCCACCGGCAACAACCAGCAGCCCGGCGTCCTTGCACAACCTGATCGCCTTGCGCGACGATTCCCGCTGCACGGTCATGGCGCTGACCAGGGCGTACTCGGCCCAGAGCAGATCGTCCAAGGACAATTCCCGGATATTCAGGTCCACCAGACGCGGATTCCAATGCTTCGGAAGCATGGCCGCAATGGTCACGAGTCCTAGCGGAGGCGAGGAGACCTTCTTGCCCACGAACTTCAGGGCGTGCTTGAAGCTCCAGAACGTATCCGGAATCTCGGGATAGATCAGCAGGACATTGATTGGGGACGTTTGTGAATCTAAAGTCATGTGCTCTCCCCTTGTGGCAACGGCAGGCAGGATGTGACCAAGCTAACTGAGTGTTGGAAAAGTTCTCATCTGTCAGTCGGTTCAAAAACCCCAAGTGCAAGGAGCAAAAATAGTTCAAGGTCGAAGCGTATTCATTCATACGTGAGAGCTTGAACTATTTGCAACGACGCGGCAATTGGGAGTTTTTCAACGGACTGCTAAAGCTTTCTGCCGCCGACAAACAGAAGCCCGCCGCCGATCACTATCGCCCCTATTCCGGCCCAGATCGGAATGTTGACCGTCTGCCTGTCCTGCACCGAGAATTCCAGTGGTCCCAGCTTGGCTTCATGGGTTTCCCTGGTGTACGTGAAACCGCCGTACGCCAAGCCTAAAGCGCCGACAAGAATCAACGCAAGCGCAACTACTCTTATCGCATTCATTGTATGTCCTCCCCCGTGAAAAAATGAAAACGCAGGAACGAATCCTGATTCGTTCCTACGTGGCGTGCCGCTCTACTCTCCCACGGCTCTTTTCACATCGCCTACTTTTTCCTGCACAACTCCGCCGAGTTTTTCGACTTTGCCCTCGGCTTCCATATCGGGATTGCCGACGGCCTTCCCGACGACTTCTTTGGCCTTTCCTTTGGCCTGATGCATCTTGCCTTCCGCCTTATCCTTCGTGCTTGATTTCATGATATTTTCTCCTCTTTGGTTGAGAATTGACGCGCTCAAAAACGGTATGGTGGACAAAATGCACGATTCACAAAGACTCTCCTCATCGAATCAGCCCGAGAATGCCGAATATGATCAAATAAAAAGCCACGATGTAATTCAACAATCTCGGAAAAATGAGAATCAGGATTCCCGCGATGAGCGAAACAACGGGCTCAGGCGCTATATTGATTTGCATATTTTTCTATCTCCTTTGATTTTTGCATGATGAGCATGTTTTACCGTTTTTCCGGTCCACTTCATATTCGCCCCATCAACAAGAGAATGACCAGGATCAACAGGATTAATCCGATTCCTCCACTGGGATAAGGCCCCCAGGACCTACTGTGTTTCCAGGTGGGCAAAGCGCCGATCAGTACAAGGATCAGGATGACGATCAGGATGGTTCCCATGGCATTTTCTCCTATCCCCAATGTAAAAAACTGTAACTACTCAGATCATCAGCGACAATTCGGACTGGGTAGCGTAAACGTGCCGGCCTTCGCCGGCATGACTGACTTGGAAACGACATGATATGAGACGTCATTCCAGCGAAAGCCGGAATCCAGTACTTGAGAATGGTCATGCATTGTATGTACTGGGTATTTACAAAAAATATGTTTTTTTCTTCTTTAATGGTTCTAACAGGTCATAATACTTTTCGCCCCTGGAGAACCTGAACCAGTACGACAATGATGGCAATGACCAGAAGTATATGCAGAATGCCGCCCATAGTGTACCCGCTCATCAATCCAAGCAACCACATGACCAAAAGAATGACAAATATTGTCCAGAGCATGTTACCTCCTACTCGGCGCATTTCATTGCCATTTAACAGGTTTACTGCTTCTTCATAGGCTCACCGCAACAAACCAATTCGCCATCACCGGCTTCCATTACTTGCACGACATTTCCACATTCTTCGCACTTGTATACTTCTTTTACCTTCGTCATGATCTGCCTCCATCCGGTCACAATGTTGATTCATTCCTGAGATTTTCATGCGCCATGATCACTCACCTCTCGGCGATGAAATTTTACCTCTTTTTATGAGATACTGATACTTTCTCTAGGCCCTGTCTGTAGGGGAATCGCACATTTATTGCGGGAGAAAATCCCATGAGGTGGAGAAATCTCCCGGGTGCGCATGGGCATGGGAGCATTACTGCCCGACACGCGACTGTTTACACCGCCGTCGCCAAGGTTCACCTCGCATCCTTTTTCGTGTCTTTTTAACGGGTTGCAAAGTGACTCCTCAATTGAGACAATGGCATATCGCATCAGGTGCGCCCCCTGCAGCACGAACAGCTCCAACGAGATCGGGATTCCCAGTGCCCACAACAAAATCCATCCTACCTGATGCTCCTGAAAAAAAACCAAAATCGGCCAGATTTTATTAATAATTACATTAGATCAAACGATAAAAAATAACGAAAGATGACTCTCTTCGGCTTTTGCAGTGAGACCTGGATAAGGCTCTGAAACGAGAGGATACCTTTTTGGGTATCCCTGTCTGTAGGGAAATCGCACATTTATTGTGAGGAAAAACCACGGGGGGCGGGAATAATTCCCGAGCGGAAGCTACGAGGGAGTGGAAGGAGGTGTTTGCCCTGATACTCGTTATGTATGAGATGTTGATACATCCAAAGTTTTGAGCAGTGGCACGGTTTTTGATTATATTGATGTTATTGTTTCGAGGACGTGTGATGCGAGAAGCAGATGAAAGCGACTTTAGCGGCTTTTGGTACGGAAGAATTTGAATCTGCGGCAAGTCAAAATTTTGTCATATCAATCACTAAATATAGAATTCTGACGCGTAGCGAATTTCGGCTAAAAAGCGCATTTTGCTCCGTGGATAAATAATAAGTTTAGTGTATGCAATACCAAAGTGTACCAGAGCAAACTGGAAAAAAACTGATTTAGGAATGAGATACATGCAGATGGAAAATCGATGTCTCCGACGATGGATTCAACGGACCATTTTGGCTTTTCTGCTTCTTGCGTTAGGATGTGGATTCGCTCCTGTTTCCGCGAATGCCGCTGTTCCCAAACTGCCGCGATTTCCATCGATCAATCCTGACGGTTCAGAGATTGTTTTCAGTGTCGGCGGAGATCTCTGGATCGTTCCGGTACATGGCGGCGTGGCGAACCGGCTGACTCGGCATCGTTTCGACGACCTGCATTCAAGCTGGAGCCCCGACGGTCAATCCCTCGTCTTCACGTCGATGCGCGACGGCTATATGAACCTTTGGCGCATTCAGCGCGACGGCACGGGGACTGCCCAGCTGACCCACAGTGATCGCTTCCTGCGCGCACCGCATTGGTCGATTGATGAACAAGGGATGGAGATCGTCACCTTTTCGGCTCTTCTTGAGGCCGATGTCTACCGTGATCAGCGTCCTTACCGGATATCACCGCAAGGCGGGGAACATGAACTCCTTCATCAAGCCTTCGGTTCCGAACCTCGCCTTTCTCCGGATGGTCAACGAGTCGTCTTTACCCGCGGTGGATATTATCACGACTGGAATCATCGACGGTATCGCGGACCAGATGCAATGAACGTCTGGGTTCTGCATCGCTCGGAAGAGCGTTTCGAGGCCGTCACGGAATGGGAAGGCGACGACGGGAGCGCCAGGTGGGTGGACAACAATACGCTGCTCTTCATGTCTGAACGCCAGCTCGACACGGTCAATCTCTACCGTGTCAACCTGGATGGCGACAATCGTGCTCTTCAGCGTATCACGCATTTTAGAGGACGAGGCATTCAGGATTTTGACGTCTCAAGGGATGGAAGCATGGCCGTTCTTCAGGTCTGGGATCGGCTGTACACCCTGAACCTTGTTGATCCCCGGGCTGAGCCGAAACCGTTGCATATTCAAACGGGTGATGATGGCTGGGATGACCATACCTTGCGCTGGATCGACCGGGACGTTACCGAGGCCGTACTCAGTCCGGATGGACAAGTAATGGCTTATATTGCCTATGGACGGGTCTACATCCGCCATGTCGACGAATACAGTCCCACCCGGGCGGTAATTCCGGATTCCCATGCCCGTCACCAGGATATAGCATGGTCTCAGGATGGGCTGCATCTATATTTTGTCAGTGATGCCGACGGTACGCTCTCAATCTACAAGGCCCAGGTGGCACTGACCCGAGATGAAATCCGTCTCGCCCATCAGCAACTCCCGATGGAAAGTGGCGCGCTTCTTGCGAAAAGCACTGCAACGCACGTATCGCGCGGGCCCGAAAGCGCGCAACATAACTACGAGCACTCCGTGAATTCGAATGTGGATGATCCTTTAGCGCCGCTGCATCCCAACAATCCACTTGATCCTCTGGATTCGCTCGATCCGTCCGAACCGGAACCGGCCGGAGAGCCGACTGATGTGCCTTCTTCTTCGCAGGATAAGAGCCAAGCCACGGAGAAGTCGGGACCCATGGCCGAACAAGAGGATCCTGCTCGTTGGCATGATGCCGTTCAATTCCGTGTCGTGTCCGTTGTCGTGGAAGATGGCAACGACCGTGGTGTTTCGCCTTCCCCTGATGGTCGTTCCGTCGCATTTCGCCGTGGACGTGGGGATCTGGTTGTGATGGATCTTCTCACGAAAGAGCTTCGAACGCTTGTGAAGGGCTGGGACAGTGCTCTGCATTGGCGCTGGTCGCCGGACGGGCGTCATCTCGCTTATGACCAGAACGATCTGAACTTCAGCACAATATATTTATTACTCCCGCGGATGGTTCACACGAACCCGTGAACATTACCCGTCATCCACGCAACGACTTCAATCCCCGCTGGTCGGCGGACGGCAGAATATTGACCTTCATCTCCAATCGATCAGGTGACGGTTACGATCTCTACAGGGTCTGTCTCGATCCCGAGATGAATAATTGGACCCGGCGTGAGTTGAACAATTACTATGACAGGGCTCGCGTCGCTGCCGGCAAGCACCGCCCACTACCTGTTCGCAAGCCTGGAACGATACTCTCGCTGAGACAACCCGCGTGGCAGGCCGCCAATGGGCTTGAACTGGAAAAAGCCTGGCAGCGCGTGGAACGCGTCATGGCATCTCCCGATCATCAAACAGCCAACGAGATGACCCCTGGCGGCGACCGGTACGTCTTCAATGCCGGAGACGAAGGGCTGATCGCCGTGAACTGGGACGGCAGCGACCGCAAGCGTCTGGGGCCACGGGGAAATGTACAACACCTCGATGTTGTGGGTAACCGAGTGATTTACATTGCGGATGGGCGTGTCGGCATTGCTCCGCTGGACGGTAAAGCGCACACGCAGGTTGACATCTCAGGTCGTATCCGAATCGATCTTCAGGAAGAGTCTTTACAGAAGTTTCGGGAAGTGGCGCGAGTGATCGAGGAAGGTTTTTACCGGCCGGACATGAAGGGCTTGAACTGGAAGAGGCTTGTCGCTGACTACGAGGAACTCATTGTCAGGACTCGAACCGCAAGTGAATTCAGCGATATCGCCAATCGACTCCTGGGGGAGCTGTCAGCCTCGCACATGGGACTCTCCGATCCGGGGCCGGGTTCCGCATTACGCGAACCCTCTGGTCGTTTGGGTATTGAATATGCGCGGGTGACTCTGGAGGATGGGAGGAAAGGGTATCTGATTACGAAGATCATTCCCGGAGGACCCTCGGACCGTGGACCTGCCCGCCTGTCCCAGGGCGATATAATAACCCGGATTGATATGCAAAGCTTTGATGAATATGATTCCTTGCTGGAGCGGTTGCGAGGAAAAGTCGAACAGGAAGTTATTGTCGACTTCGACCGATCCATCGGCGGCAAACGTGTCGCATCCCAGGCGATCTTAACTCCAATCTCCTACAACGACTTTGCCGAACTGCGTTACGATGCTTTTCAGGAAGAGAGCCGGCGCAAGGTTTTGGAACTTTCAGGTGGACGCATCGGCTATATTCATATCGAGGAGATGAATCAGGCCTCGTTGGAAAAATTTCAGGCCCATCTGTACGCGGCTGCTGAATCGAAAGACGGCCTGATTATCGATGTTCGCAACAATGGCGGGGGGCATACCAGCGACCGCATCCTTGCTTCGATCATGACCGCGGAACATGCCTATACGGTCCCCGCTGGAGCCGATCCACATTTGAATGGCCGCTATCCCCAGGATCGCCTGGACGCACCACGCTATACCCTGCCGATCAACATGCTGGCCAATGAGAAAAGCTTTTCAAACTCAGAAATCCTGGCCCACGCATTCAAGACGCTTGGACGAGGTACGTTGGTGGGAAAACAGACCTACGGAGGGGTCATTTCCGCCGGTAGCCACTATTTGATCAATGGGGCAACGGTCCGCCTGCCCTTTCGTGGGTGGTATCTGCCGGACGGCACCGATATGGAGCAAAACGGCGCAATCCCCGACCTGTTTGTTGATCATACTCCGGCTGACGAGATCGCCGGGCGTGATCGACAACTTGAGGCGGCGGTAATAAATTTGCTTCAAATGACCTCACGGCGCCCTTCCCGGAATGCATCATAAAGACGGCATCTTGACGGCCAAGCTTGGCCGTCAGAATGCCTTGGATAGCCTTCAGCGGGGCGGAACCAAGTCAATTTGGTTCTCATAAATCCCCTCCGCAAGTGGCTGGTACCCCCTGTTTTGGCCAGTTCAAAACTCCCTCGCCAGCCTCGTCTCATCAAGCCGCTTGTCCAGTAAGAACTATTTATCTCCTCCTGCTTTTGTCTTTGTACCCTTCTGCTTTTGTTCCCCTCTGTTATTTTTCAATGGCCCAATGGTTACGGACCAGCGCCTTGATTTTGTGACACCCATCTTCCCTCCGTGGCCCAAAACCCGGATCAAACGTTCCTTCTGCCGCCACCTCGCAACCTCCGCCCGGGAATTTTTCCCGTCGGCTACGAGATTTTTCCTCACACAAAATAAGCGATTCTCCTACAGACAGGAATGCTCAAAAGATTATCCTCCAGTTACGTAGCCAGTGGTGTGGGTAAGACAACCAAAACAAGGCGACATTCAAAATCGGAGGTTAAACAAGACGTAAGAATCAATCGGTTGGAAGATCAGTGTCACTTCAATCAACGAATAATGTATGTAAAGGAGAAATGACTATGAAAGCTTTGTTGGCTAGTATTATTATCGGATTACTGAGTTTGAGTCCCGCATTCGCGCAAAGTACTGTGGACACGAAACAAAAAGAAACTGATCAGAAACGCTCTGAACAAACTGGCGAACAGAAAGTCTTGCCGAAATATGATAATGAGCGCAAAGTAACCACTGATCCCGCGCGTCCTCATCGGGCCACGGAAGTAGAGCCTCAGGAAGGATATCAGCGTGTATCGTCTGATCTCATCACCGCGGACGACCTGAAGGGCGCAAGTGTCTATGACACTAAGAATGAAAGCGTGGCCGATGTAAAGGAAGTATTGATCACACCTGAAGGTAAAATTGATCGACTTATCGTGGACGTTGGTGGCTTTCTCGGCATGGGTGCCCGCAGCGTATCTATTAATGTGAATGAAGCCGACATTCACAAGGATGCGAAGGATGACATTCGCGTCTACATTCCCATGAGTGAGGAAGAACTGCGTCAGATGCCGGAGTACAAAAAATAAAACTGACAGGTTGTTCCCTTGAGACAACCTTTCGAACTGTCCAGGCACGGAGAAATCTGTCGCCTGGACAGTTTTTTGATGTCTCCTCTACTTCTCATGAGGGGAAGGTGAATGGGTGTGATTATCAAGAAGCAGTACTACTGGGGATATCTGGTTGTTGGGTTGAGCCTGGTGCTCACGTATGCGATCTATTTCGGATCCATGTGGTTCTACGACGACTGGTATACATACCGCCTGAAGTATCTTGCCAAGATCGGAAGCATGGGAACGACCATGCTGATGTGCTGGGCGCTGGTGCTGGCCGCGCGGTTGCGTATCGTGGAGCGGTTGTTCGGGGGCCTGGACAAGGTCTACAAGGCGCACCGCGGAATTGGCGAAGTCGCCTTGTACCTCATTTTACTGCACCCGATATTTTTGGCCCTGAATCCTGAATTCGACTTCGTTCGTTTTTTCTGGATAGCCCAACTGCCCGGCGAAGCGGGACATCATTTATTTGCCCGGATGACCGGTCTGATCGCCCTGGGAGCCCTGGTCGGGCTGACGTCGTTGTCGCTCTGGATCTCGCCACCTTACCACTACTGGAAACAGACGCACAACATCTTCGGGCTGGTGCTGGCGCTGGTGATCTTCCACGGAGTCGTCGCCCAGGGCGAGATCATGTCGTATCCGGTGCTTGGGGCTTGGTTCGCCGTGTGGGCCGCGGTCGGGATGTGTTGCTATGTCTTCATTCGGGTACTCTACAGGTGGTTTGGGCCGCTCCATGACTACCTGGTGGATCATGTCCGAATCCTGGGCGACATCACCGAGGTGTATCTGCGCCCGCGGGATCCGAAACGGAAGATGGCCTTTCACCCCGGCCAGTTTCTGTACGTCTACTTCGATTCCACGGATCTGCGGGCCGAGCCGCATCCATTCAGCATTTCATCGGCGCCCCAGGCCGCGAACATCCGGATATCCGTCAAGAAAATGGGCGACTGGACAAAGCAGCTTCCCATCCTGAAGCCGGGTCAGCGGGCCTATGTCTGGGGGCCCTACGGCAAGTTCGGCGAACACATGACGGAGCATGCGGACATGGAATCCGTGCTGGTAGCCGGCGGAATCGGGATCACGCCCTTTTTGAGCATGGTGGAGAATGCGGATTTCCTGACGGGCAAATACAACAAGGCGCATCTCTTCTACAGCGTGCAGGTACCGGAAGAAGCCTATTACCACGACGAAATCACGGACCTTGGCGTAAAGGAGGAATACCTGCACTACATCCCCCACTCTTCCGATTCCGAAGGATATCTCACGCCGGAGGTCATCGCGGACCGGGTGGGCGACCTGAAGACCAAGGTCTATCTGATCTGCGGGCCGAAAGTGCTGATGGATTCCCTCCGGGAACAGCTCATGGAAGCCGACGTGCCTTTTGAACAGATCTTCACGGAAGACTTCAGCATCATCTGATGCCAAAACAATAGCGGCTTATCCGGTTCAGTACATGGCCAGGATAGAACTCAAACATCGTACGAACCGCCCGCTCCCGTTGGTCGCTCAAGGCGTTGAGGACGCAAAGAAGAATTTTACTTCCGCTGGAAAGATGCGGAAGTCAAAAGGGCTTCACGCCTGACGGCGATATATCTTGTCTCCCGTCAGGGAACGCCAATCTTTTTGGAAAGCAGCTCTTTCCCTGCTTTCCAAAATGTTTTCCTTGGCGAACGTTGCGCCTCGAGCGAAGCGGGCGGTTCATTCTTCAAAAAAACTCTCCAGCCGAACAAACCACAATTGCATCCATCGGAGGAACAACATGAACCAGGAATCTCCAAAACCGTCGGCTGTTCTGAACGGACAGACCGCCGTGGTCACCGGCGGCAGTTCGGGCATCGGCGCGGGCATTGCACGGGCTCTGGGCGAAGCCGGGGCCAACGTGGTGGTCAACTACTCCGGCAGCCGCGAGAGGGCCGAGGAGGTCGTCGCGAGGATCAGAGAACAGGGCTCCCAGGCCGTTGCCGTCCAGGCCGACGTGAGCAGCGAGTCGGATGTGGAGGCCATGTTCCGCCAAGCAGTGGAGATATTCGGCACCGTGGACATCCTGATCAGCAACGCCGGAGTGCAGCAGGACGCGGCCTTTACGGAGATGACCCTGGATGAATGGAACAAGGTCATCAGCATCAATCTGACCGGAGCCTTCCTCTGCGCCCGGGCCGCGACCCGGGAATTTCTCCGCCGGGGCATGGTTCCGGGGCGCTCTTCAGCCCTGGGCAAGATCATTTTCGTCAGTTCGGTGCATGAGATAATCCCCTGGTCCGGACGGGTGAACTACGCGGCGTCCAAGGGCGGCCTGATGCTGTTCATGAAAAGCATCGCCCAGGAGCTGGGAGCAAAGGGAATTCGCGTGAACAGCATCGCTCCCGGCGCGATCAGGACGCCCATCAATCGCGAATCCTGGGATGACCCGGAGGCCAAGGCCGAACTGTTGAAGCTGATCCCGCGCAATCGAATCGGAGACTCCTCGGATATCGGCAAGGCGGCTTTGTGGCTGGCTTCGGACGAGTCGGACTACGTCCACGGCACGAGCCTGGTGGTGGACGGAGGCATGACACTCTATCCCGGATTCATCTCCGCCGGCTGAGCCGCTCACCATCAACGCCCCCGTGGGCTGCGCCCTTTAGCGATTTCGATGGACCTTTTTCAGAGCATTGTCTTTGATTTCATCCAATCTGCCGTTGAATCACTTTTCATTGTGAATGCATGAGCCTGGAACCGGTTGCCACTGACCGGCAACCTGTTCCAGATTCGACTCATCATTTCAGTGCTCAGAACTAGAATACGCCGAGCAGCCACAGAATAATGAGCAATGTAACCGGCACTCCGAGAAGCCATAAGATAATAGGCATGACGTTACTCCTTTATTGTTGAAGGTGAATGCGCTTCCGCCAGATATATACTTCCGGATATGCTTCCGGATATGCTTGATCAGCTTGCTGTCGGAAGCGAAAATTGATGCAAGAGAGCAGGACTCGCTACTGCTGCCGGACAATGATCAACTAGGGCATTATGTATTTTTCATCGAACACAAATGTATGTATGCAGACACATTTGCCGTATCACGGGCTGATCAGGATGGCCCTGGCCGGTGCGCCGTCCGTGTTGATCCGCAAAGGCAGGCCCAAAAAAATGTATTTTCCCGCGGAGATATCCCGCAGATCGAGGCCCTCGAAAACCGTCATCGCCGGGACCAGGGTCAGGTGGACCTTCATCCCGCTCTCAAAGGGCTCCACGCTCAGATAGTCCACGCCCACGGTCTTCACCTGCTGCTTCGCCAGATAGGCGGCTCCATCCGCGGTCAGATGGGCGTAATCCTCGCGGAACCGGTCATAGCCCTTCAGGGAGTTCTCCGTCTTGAGCAGTACGATGAGGTCTTTGTGGACGTCTTCATTTTTCAGATGTTCCGCGGTGATTTGCCGCCCATGGCGAGTCATGTCCAGAACGACGCAGGGGCCGTAGAAACTTTCCAGGGGCAGCTCGGCCACGCCGGCGCCGCCTTTTTCGATATGCAGCCGCGCATCGACATGCGTTCCGGTATGCATGCCCAGGAAGAGGGACGACTCGTTGATGCCGTCATCCTGGACATTCTTATACTGGTCAATGCGCGGCGCGGGATTACCCGGATAGACAAGCATGTCCGGGTGGATCAGCATGGATATGTCATGAATTTTCATCGGTTGCTCCTTTTGTCTTTACTGATTTCCCGTCGGCATCCCGACCGTTCCGGAATTCCCTGTGACCGGGAGTGCCCACCGGATCATGCACCGGCACATCCAGCCCCTTGGCATAGGCCAGATAGAAAATGCTGTTGATCAGGCCGATATGCGTGAAGGCCTGGGGAAAATTGCCGAGGAATTCTCCGGTTTCCGGTGTCAGTTGTTCTGAAAACAGTCCGAGATGATTGGCATATTGAACAATGTTCCTGAAGATGTTCTCGGCTTCTTCGATCCGTCCCGAAAGAGCCAGCACGTCCACCAGCCAGAAGGTGCACAACCCGAACGCCCCTTCCTCGCCGGGGAGACCGTCGTCGGCGATATACCGGCGGATCAGGCCGTCGCTCATCAATTCTTCCATGATCCGATTAACGGTTCCCTGGATCTTGGGATCGTCAGCCGGCAGAAACTCCACCAGGGGCAGGCGGAGATTGGCGGCATCCATGTCCTTGGAGCCGTAGGATTGGACGAAGGCATTCAGTTCGGCATCAAACCCGTTTTGCATGATCTGCTCCCGGATTGTCTTCCGGGTGGCGTCCCAGAGTTCCACATTGCCTTTGAGCCCGAAAAATTCGGCCAGAAGCAGGGCCTTGTCCAGAGCGGCCCAGGCCATCACCTTGGAATAGACGAAATGACGCTTTTCTCCCCGGAACTCCCAGATTCCGTAGTCGGGCCGCTCCCACACTTCCACCACGTGGTCGGCGACCCAGACGATAAACTCACTGATGTCCTCCGTGAGCGGATGCCCTCTCCGGGCCAGTTCGTACGCCGTACTGACCAGCTCGCCGTAGACCTCGAGCTGAAACTGATCGTAGGCTTCGTTGCCGATGTTCACCGGTCTCGAGCCCTTGTATCCTTCCAGGTGTTCAAGCTGATGCTCGGTCAATTCCAATTCGCCGTGCAGACCGTACATGATCTGCAACTCGCGCCTGCACGTCTTGCAGTTTTTCGAAACCTCCTCGAACCAGCGCAACAGGTCCACGGCTTCCGTTTCATGGCCGATGGAGATCAAGGCCTGGCCCGTCATGGCCGCATCCCTGATCCAGGTATAGCGATAATCCCAGTTGCGCACCCCACCGATCACCTCCGGCAAGGAGGTGGTGGGCGCCGCGGCAATGGAGCCTGCATCGCCGAAGCACATCAGCTTGAAGACCAGCGCCGACCGGATGAGCATGTTAATCTGATCACCGGCCCAGACTTGCTTCTTGACGCTCCCTTCCTGGTGGATCCAGCCGTTCCAGCATTCCATGGTGGATTTGAGCGCAAGAGCCGTTTCGTATCGGTTGTTCCCGTCCTCGGCGCCCCAGCGCAGGACAATGGCTTTGCGCTCTCCGGGGTTGATTCGGAATTTGGCCCGAACCAGCGGACCGTGATCATCATCGAGCAATTCCGCGTTTTCCAGGCCTTCCAGGCGCATGGCATCCTCTCCGGCCCGAGCGATCCAATCGCCGGTGCTGCGCTCCACGGCAACGGGCTTTCGGGCGTAATCAAACCGTGGGCACCAGAAGACCTCGACATCCACGGGATTGCCGCGGCACTCGATCAGCCGGTGAATTTCCGGGGGCGCGAAGAAGTCGTGGCGCCCGTTGATGTCTCCTTCCAGAGGCATGAAGTCGGTCACCGTCAGAACGGTGCCCTTCATTGTAAAGCTGGTCTTCAAGACATTGGTTTCCTCGACATATTCCTGGTTGCCGCTGCCCCCGCCCGGGGGACCGATCCGAAAATATCCTCCCTGCCGGGCATCCAGGATGGCCCCGAAAACGCTTGGGCTGTCCATCCTGGGCAGGCAGCACCAGTCAATGGAACCGTCCCTGGCGATCAGGGCGACGCTTTTCAGATTGCCGATGATGCCGTAATCGGAAATAGGCTTGTAATCCTGGATGCTCATAGTTGAGGTCTCCTTTTCAGACTTTGGCGAGGCCGACCTCTTGGCCGAAATCGTGGATGAAAGCTTCCTGTTCCTGACTGACGAATGGTCTGTTCGAAATCATGTCAGTCCGGGACCAAAACGGTTTCCCAGTCGAATGATTCCACCCTTCGGGCATGGGCTTCGATATCGTGCCCGTACATTGCCTCTTACTCTCAGACCTCATTGATGAAACGGAGGACAATGACCTGCGCGTCATGCCTGTTCTAAAAAGGGACTTTGTTTTCGCCTTCCACCACATCCTCGACATAAAGCATTTTTGTCATGACCATGGCGACAACGGTGAGAGGCGCTGCGAGGATCAAGCCCAACACCCCGAACAGAACGCCCATCAGCACCTGCACGGAAATCAGTAAGGCCGGCGCCAGATTGACTGCACGATGCTGGATCATGGGCACGATGAAATTGCCCTCAACGTTCTGTATGATCAGATAAAAAACCAAGACGATCACGCCGGTTTGCATGCCTGCGGTGAATCCGACGATGACGATTGGGATGGCCGCAATGATCGGGCCCAGGAACGGAATAAAGGTCAAAAGCGCAGTGAGCACTCCAAGGCTGAGCCAAAGTTCGATTCCGATCAGCCACAGACCGAGGGATACCGTGGCGCCCAGCAACAACATGGAAACGATTTGCCCCAGGAACCACCAATGCAGCGCATGAGCAACCACCGAGAATGTCTCGTCCATGCGCCGACGGCGATGGACGGGGAGCAGCCTCAGCAAGCCGCGCCGATAGAGTCCGGGATCGGCAGCAGCAAATATTGTGATCGCCAGAAAAATGATCAAGCTGGCGATGGCGCTCATCCCGCTCGTTGTGGCAGTTGCGAGATGCTCGGCAATCTTTTGGGATATGTCCGCCAACTGCTCCCGCCCTTGCCCATTGTTGTTGAAAAACGTTTCTGTCCAGCCGGCTTCATACAGATACCCCTGCATTCGTTCGAGAAAGCCCAGGAACGTCTGCCAGAGATCATCGAGCTGTTCAAAAAATCGTGGTAGGATCAAGTAGCCGAAGAATCCCAAAAAGCTGGTCAGCAGAACGAGCACGAGGGCCAGCGCCCAACTACGTGCCAGCGGCGTACGCTTGGCAATGCCCGTAGCCAAACCATCCAGGCCAACCGCGAACAGGGCGCTGGCGAACACCAACAGCAGGACGTCGTCGATTATCCAGATCAGGAGGCCCAAGGCCCCGAGCAGAAGAACTCTGTCGGTTCGAAACCAGCGCCGCTCGGCAACGCCAGTCCGATGTTCGATCACTGGAAAGGGGGCTTTGGGCTGGTCAGTCATCAGTCATCTTTCACCAGGTATGCAAAGGAACGACTTTGCCGCTTTTCAGGCAGTATCAAACACATTGATTCGAGCGGCTTTAGTTCTTTCTTCCTTCTTCTCAATCTCATTTCCGACCGGGAATCCGGCTTTCTTCCATGCCTCCAAAGTGCGTTGACTGGTTCAGGTAAAACAACACTTCATGTGCCTGTATTTTGCCGCGGTCAGCCAAGGTTCTTTGCCGCGAAATCCCAGTTGATCAGTTCGTCCAGCACGGCTTTGACATAATCGACGCGTCGGTTCTGATAATCCAGGTAATAGGCATGCTCCCATACGTCGATGGTCAACAGCGGCTTCATCCCGTTGGTCAAGGGCAGATCCGCGTTGCCGGTTTTGACCACCTTGAGCGTGACGCCGTCCAGCACGAGCCACACCCAGCCGCTGCCGAACTGGGCCGTTGCAGCGTCTGCCAACTCCTTCTTGCACGCATCCAAGGTCCCGAAGGCAGCCTCAATCTTTTGCTTCAACTCCGCGGGAGGATCACCGCCGCCCTTTGGTTTCAGACTGCTCCAGTAAAACGTGTGGTTCCAAGTTTGCGCTGCATTGTTAAAGATTGCCGTCGTCGCCATACTTGGCTTTCCGGATGTCGCGACGATTATTTCTTCAAGCGACAGTTCCGTGAATTGCGTTCCTGCTACAAGCTCGTTCAGCTTGTCGACATATCCCTTGTGATGCTTTCCGTAGTGAAAACTGATCGTGTTCGCGGAGATTACCGGATCCAGAGCATTATCCTGATACGGCAAGGACGGCAGGATATGCGGCGACGCCGATTTATTCTTTACATTGTCCATAATTTTGCCTCATTATATACTTTTTCTATTTTTTAAGTGCAATTATTACAAAAAGACTCCCCAATTGAGACAGCGGAATATCGTATCAGGTGCACCCCCGCAGCACGAACAACACCAACAAGATCGGGATCGGGATTCCCAAGGCCCACAGCAAAATCCATCCTATCTTGCCTCGTTCACTTTTCCGTAAATTCCATTTACTCACAAGGCTCCTCCTTATCTTTCAGTATCAATAGGCTGCTGAAGAATTACCAAATACAGAATGAAACTACTCAGAACATTTCCATGACAAGCCGGAACACAGCTGAGTAGTTACCATTTTTACCGAAAAAATTTTAAGGCCATATCTGAAAGCGCATGAACCACGGGTTCAGCGTACTGGCTGCCACCACGAGAATGCCGCGCACTTGCACTCAACAAAAGCCCCAGCCCGATTCCTATCCCCAATGCGATGAGCACTGTCTTCCCTGGATTATCGCTACTATAGCTCTTGGCCTGATCATACGTCTCACTGACCTTCTGAGTCGTTCTATCGTACACATCGCCTACAGCCTTCTCCGCGGACCCTAAAGCCTCGGCACCGCGCTCCAGGAGCTGATCAGCGTCACTATCGCTGCCGGGATTTCCATATTTCTGCTGTTTGGGGGTCTCGTACGTCTTGTTTTCGATATCCATGTCATCCTCCTAAGAATGTTTAAAGGTTAGCTGTTCGTTTTCCCTGCGAATGTCGCGATCCCCTCGTGGGTTTGCGGTTGAGCCACGTCCATTGCGAGGATGAGAACCTAAGCCGCTTGCACCTTCCGTCAAGGTTGCTTGATTGAGCCAGCCGGCGGCAGCCCTCGCGACAATGCCGACCAGGGCCAGCTTGACAAGCCCGGGGCTGCCGGCCCCCGGACTCAGGCCACCGAGAGAGCCACACACTTCCTCGGCAATGGGACGCATGATTTGCTCCAAGGGTGTAGCTCGCCTCGTGAAAACGCTCGAGGCCAAATAGCCGATGCCCGCGGCTACTCCCAAAGCCAGGTATGGGGAGTCATGCACATATTCGCGCCAATCCATTTTCTCTTTAATCCGCTCGCCGATTTGTCCAACTGTCTGGGAGATGTTCTCTCTTTCTTTCGTAATATCCCGACGTATTTCTTCGGAACTCCGTTCGCCATTCAGTACACTTGAGTTGCTACGATGCTCTTTTTCATTCATAATTTGCCCTCCTTTGCAGTTCCGGAAAACCTTCTATGGTTTCAGGATCGCTTTATTCAATCTCCTATAGCCGATGTAGGCAATGATCCCCCCGAAAAACGCAAGCGCTGCTCCGGTAGCGAGAGCTGCCATGACAGGGGCCATATACGAAGTGAGTTCGATGATCAGTGCAGCACAAAATGACAAAAGTGCGGCAAAAATGATGAATGCTCCCGCGACGATGGTGAAGAATCCACTGCAAACGCTCGACACCTTCTCCCGTACTTCCTGAACAACGAGTTCAATTTCGTCATGCACCACCGAGGAAAAGTTGTTGGCAAGCTGTTCCAACAGTTCAGTGAACGATTCACGAGGCGAAGCAGAGTTCTTGTTTTCCACTTTTGTGCTCATAGAGTTCCCCCACCTTTATTTCCTGCGTCGCAAAACAACTCCAATAATCAAACCAATGGCTCCCGCTACCAAGAGACTCCGTCCCGGGTGCTGCTTGATACATTCCCTGACTCTGCCTTGCGCCTGTTCATAGTCGAATTGCCGAACATACCCGGCGGACAGGTCCAACAACTCGGATGCCTGCTTTCCATACTGCGCAATACCGGATTGTGCATCCTGACCAGTGGCATTTTCGCCTAACGCCTCAGCAACGGTTTCCAACTGATCAGCAATAATATTTTTGACATTTTCAAAGCCGTGCGACTTGCCTGAGTGTTGAGACATTCCCGCGGTTTCTCCCGTATTGCCAACTCTCTGATTGTATATACCCATGGTTCACCTCGTAAAATATTGTTGCAGGCGGCGATTTTCCGGAAATTGAGGATCGCCCTTTCAGGGCTATTCTTGTTCTGCCATCTCCGTCCCAGGGCGTTGCCCTGGGCTATCGCATGCCGCCCCGTTGGGGCTGAAGAACAAGCTCTGAAAGAGGCGAAATGGTCAGCCCAAGGCAACGCCTGGGAACCTGGGAGATATCCTTCATAGCCCTGAAAGGGCGGCCTGAAAGGAAGAGACTCTTCCCAAAAACTCGTAATGCTCCCGGCTTGCTTCTATTCGCGCCGGAACAGCCGGCAAGGATCCGGCTGTTCCGGCTGATCTTGGACGAGGATCACTCGATGGTCATGTTGTTGACCACATTATTTACGCCGGGAAGATCTTTCACAAAATTGGCGACCGCTTCCATTTCAGCCGCATCTTTGACCTGGCCGCTCAATGTTACCACTCCATCCTTTGTCTCGACGTTGGTGTCGAGGCCGCTGGTCAAGGGATTTTCCAGTAACGCCGCCTTGACCCGGCCTGTTATGGCCGCGTCATCGCCCTGTTCGAGCGTGGTCTCCATCATTTGGCCCGGCGTTCGTTCACCTGATTCATCAGTGACCTTTGCTTCAGTCATCGCTGCCGTGCCATCTCCAACATCTGCTGCGCCACTTGGCATGACTGAAACTTTATCGCTAGATTCCTGGGGGACATTAGTCTCTGATGTACAGCCGACGTTGATTAAGAATATAATTGCCGAAATAATCATCAGTATTGAGTGATTCATCGATTTTATCATGGTGCTTTTTCTCCTTGTTTTGTTTTGGTTGTAGGTATTTAAAATGAGACACGTTCAGCTTTGAAATTGAGATGCTCCTCCTCATCTTTGGTTTATTTTGCGGCTTCCTAAACTGTGCGTTGAGGAAGCTGAGAAATATATCGAACCCTTATCTTCTCCCTGAACTTTGAAGATTAATAAATGCATGGTTTTTCAATCACTCACCGCGGAGCCAAGCCTATGGTTAAGAGAATAACCTTATTTTAAGCTGCGTCTGTAGGGGAATCGCTCATTTTTACGAGGATAAATCACGGAAGACAGGAATTTTTCCCGGATGGAGGTGTTCGGATGAAGTTGCCGCCGTGTCAAAGGCAAACCCAGAGGATCGCTTTTTAACGCACGCCTTTCATGTCCGGCGTGAATATTTGATAGTTGTTACGCCCTTTTTGCTTGGCAAAATACATGGCCGTGTCGGCATTGCGGATAATTGTTTCTTTATCCTTGCCGTGATCGGGAAAGAGGCTGATGCCGATGCTCAAGGTGGCGTGGAGACTGTGGGTGCCGATACGATGCGGCTCGACCATGGCCGCGATCAACTTTTGAGCGGCAAGGACAGCGCCATGCTCGCCTTTGACGTCGACCAGCAAAACCACGAATTCGTCGCCACCCTGTCGGCTGACCGTATCCGAAAAACGAATGCAGGCCTGCAGACGCTTTGCAATGGACTGAAGCAGTTGGTCACCCGCGGCATGCCCGAGCGAGTCATTGATGTGCTTGAAGTTGTCGATGTCCAGATACAGCAGGGCGACCTGAATGCCGTGACGCTGCGCAAGGGCGATCGAACGCTCCAGACGGTCGTCCAGCACTGCACGATTCGGCAAGCCCGTAAGATAATCGTGCTCTGCCAAATGGGCCATTTTCGCGGCGATCTGTTCAGCGGTCTCAGCCTGCGTCTGGGCGTGAATAGTCGCCACGACAAGCTGCTCGTTGACGTCACGCAGCAGCGCCTCGGAATGCCCGCCTGGCTCTGCCGAGATGTCCTGTTCATAAAGATCGATGTCTTTGTCCCGTTGGCCCGTGTCACCTCCGCGCCGATCCGCAACCCCTCGTCGCCGGCCTGTGCCATCTCCGCGCCGATCTGGACCAGAAAACCTGTGGCATTTATCATTGGTCTGTTTATTTCCGGAATTTGCTTGCCCGGCAAAGGCATGCTCGGCCACTGAACCCGAGGGCAAGGTGTTTTCGGTTTCCTCAAACAGACTCTCCTGGGCGTTTTTCGGTTGCAGACGATTCTGCATGTGGATCACCGTTTACCTTGATCGTCCTGACCGCGCCTTTTTGTTCGCGTCGGCTGCCCGCCCAGGATTCCCTCGTACTCGATCACCGGGTCGCCGATGACAATGCCCTCATCGGTTATCTCGTACCGCCTGATTTCCTTGTCGTGGGCGCTGGCCCGGACCTTGACCACCGCCATGACCCGCTGCAAAGTGCTCCGCACTTCAATGTAGCGCTGGACGATGATCGCGTCGGTGAGAAACGCCGCCCCGTAGGGGCTGAACCGCAGATCAATATAGCGATCCTCAAGTTCTGACGTCATCAGCACCGTCACCCCGAGCCCGGACAGCACCGCGAACATCCGAAAAAGAGACTCGCGAAAATCCTCGCGAAAAGTCGGCGCCACGGCCAGTTCGAAGCCGGACAACGAATCGATCACCACGCGCGTGGCCTTCATTCGGTGAATGACTTCGGTCAGACGATGAACGATCTCGTCGATGGACAGATCCAGGGGACGGGTATTGATCAGGCCGATTTGTCCGTTACGGATCATATCGTTGAGCGCGCGCATCCAGGATTGACTCGGCGTTTGCTCAAAAGCAACGATCACGCCCGGTTCGCCCCGGCGGACTCCTTCGGCAAGGAAGGCGTCCGCCAGAATGGTCTTGCCCGACCCGGACGGTCCGGCCACCAACAGTGAATATCCCGACGGCAAACCGCCGCCCAGCATTTCGTCCAGGCGCGGCACGCCTGTGGCCAGCCTCTCCCGGCCTCGCAGCTCCCCGGCAACCAACGGGGCGTCTGCGATGCCTTCAAGAACCAGCGCGGTCGGGTAGACGACGATCCCCGCGCTGGTGATGCTGAAGGTATGCATCCCCGGTCGGATCGCCTGGCCGCGCATTTTCAGAACATGTATTTTGCGGACCATGGAATTCCTATGGACGCTCTGACGCAGCGAGAGCAGGCCATCGGCTACCGTAAAAACCGGATGATGGACGCTTTCCGACCAGTATTCTCCGATCAGGAAAGAGGTGGTCTGCCAGCAGCCCAGCTGAATTCCGAGCTGCTGGATGAACTGTTGCAGGCTGATGGTATTATCTGGAAGATGTTGCGCCTCATACATGACCGAGCGGAAAGAATCGACGAAGACCAGTCCCGGCGGGGAAGCCTGGACTTCTCGCACGATGCGCGCCAGCACACGGGCGTAGTCGCCGGTTGCGATGTCCTCGCTCAAGCTGACGAAACGAATCGCGTCGTTGATCTTGTCCGGGTTGAAGAACGAAAACTGCTGCTGATAGCGCAGCATCTTTAACGGCGGTTCGCCGAGCACGTTGAAAAACAGAGCAGGATGCTCCCGTGTTGCCAGGGAGAACATGATCTGGTGCGCCAGTGTCGTCTTGCCGGACCCTGGAGGCCCAATAATGATATTCAAGGAATATTCCGGCAAGCCTCCGCCCAAGATCGCATCAAGTCCTGGCACGCCCGTGGCCAGTCGGCGGATGGCTGTTTTATTGCTCACTGTAGCCTCTCCTGCTCAGACGCCGATGGAGAGAATGCCCACATCGGGCCCAACAACCGTTCTACCAATGCCTCTCCAATCATGTTCGACAACAGTATGACGAAGTTCGCAAGCAGAGTGTGGCTAGCCCCCGAGGCGGCATCCGGGTCGCGGCTCGCAATGCATGCCTTGAGGCCTGAAAGCATGGTGGCGCTGTCAACATTATCCCATACATTTGACAGCCACGGGTAGGCGGCACTTGTCAGGTACAACGAGCGCCCCCAAAGGGCGTCGACCCCCCGTTCGCCGATTACCGGCGAGAGCCTGGCGGACACCTGATGCCAGGTCTTGAGTGTGGCTTCGGCGATCGCACCGGCATTGGCCGGGGCTTTTCCGACATTGTTCAACGACGTGTAACGTACGGTTTCCAGATACATGCTATCCTCTGTTCTTGGCATTGAAACGTTACCTCCAGTGCGGCGTTGACTTGAAAACCGGGCAATCGCTCCGAGTTTTTTTGTTCAATTGCTCAGCGTGTTCGCATTGCAAGGCACGAACGGGTCCAGCCTGTCTCGATATTTGGCATGGTTTGTCTGAAATTCCGCCTCCCCAAGTGAACCATTTTTTAAAGGCCCGCACAGAAATTCGTTGCCTCGCCCGCGAGATCATCGTCCCAATAAAAAGCGTAACTCTTTATCCGTCATGGAATACTTGGCCGATTTCTCACCCTGATAGGTTCCTCTCCGGTCTTCGCTGTTCCGGCGCTCCCAGGCAACTTGTGGCGATAACCCATCCTTTTTTGGGAATAATTCTCCATCATTCATTCGAGTTGCAGTCCTTCGAGACGACCCGTGATCTCCAAGCGTACGCCTTTCACCTTCAAACCGCCTGTCCAGGCCGCTTCTTCGGTCGGACTGCTCCCTTCGATCCGCTCCCTGTCTTCGGCGTCCTCCATCTGCCCTGTTGCTTTGTCGTTGTTCCATGTTCACCCCCCTTGTCACCCTATCGCTTCGATTACAGGAAACGTAATTTCTCACACTGTCCAGTGAAGCCAAGCTTGATCATCCTCCGGGAACTACTATCATCGGGTTGCTACCGATACCGATTCAGGTCTATTTCCAATGTATCGAGCCTGCGCGAAATGTCAGCTCCTTCCTCGTACGTCATGGCCCTGCCTCCTTCCGTCATGTGCAGGTAATCACGCCGAACGGAGTCCAGCCTGTATTGAATTTCGCGTCCCTCTCCAGCGGGCAAGCGTCCGCTGACTCTCCCATCGTCAATTGTCCATTGAAGCGCGACAATCCTGTCCCCGGTCCGTGGTCCTTCCATTCGTATTGGTCGAACAAGTGCCCGGTCAATTTCATTGCCAAGCCTTTCAAGTCGCACATTGAGTCTGTCCCACTCATCACGGCGAACAGGTTTGTTTCTCAAATCCGTAGAGTCTGTTCGAATGCCCTTCAGTGTCGTCAGGAACATCTGCGACTGGTCAGGGGTGAGCGCGCCTGTTTTCAGCCCATCTCCAATCTTTTCCTGGATGACAACCATCCTGTTTTCCGCGCTGCGTTCATAATCCGGCCATGTTTGAGGCATGGCCGCACATCCAAAAAACAAGGCGACAACAGCGACCACAAGTGCCGTCGAAAATAGTTCGTTCTTCATTTTCCGCCCTCCTCTCTTCCCGCCAACTTTTCAGAGACTCACGACAACGCATAATAAAAAGCCTTCCCGGCCATGGCCGGGAAGGCAACTTTCGCTTTGGATCACTCGACGGTCATGTTGTTGACCACATTCTTTACGCCCTTTACGTCACTGGCGTATTTGGCGGCCAACTCTTTTTCCGCCGCGTTTTTGGCCACACCGCTCAATGTGACCACGCCATCGCTGGTCTCGACCTTGGTGTTCAGGGCGCTGGTCGAGCGATGAGACAGCAAGGCTGCTTTGACCAGGGCGGTGATGGAGGCGTCGTCGATCTTATCGCCCACGGTTTTTTCCTCCGGCTTCTTTTCAGCTGGTTTTGCGGGAGTCTTCGCAACCGTCATCTCGTTTATGACCTCTTTGACCCCCTCGACATCCCTGGCATACGCGGTTGTCAGGTCAATTTGCGCCTGGTTGTCCGCTTCCCCTTTCAGGATCACGATCCCGTCCTCGGTGCTCACTTCGGTCATGGCGCTGACGCTGCGATGGAACAAGAGCGTGGATTTCACTTTCAGAGTGATCCACGCATCCGACATCTCCGCGGGACGTTCACCTTTAAATTCCAGCTCGTTGTTCACACTTTTCACTCCGGGCAGATTCGCCGCGGTCTCCTGGGCCAGAAGCTTGTGCGATTCTTCGGCGACCGTTCCCGATAACGTCACAACACCATCCTTGGACTGGATTTTTACATCGCCGTTCTTGAGGAATGTCTTGAACACGTAAGACTCTTTTGCTGATGCTATGATCCGGTCGTCCGTTTCAGAGGCAAAACTGACATTGATTAACAATAGTGAACCAAAAACAGCTAGCAGCAGTATGCGATACATCGTTTTTTCCATGGTCATATTCTCCTTGTTGGCTATGGATAAATTTATTGGCACTTATTCCGCATTACACACGCTAATTCATTTTCATTGTATTATCTCCTTAATGTAAAAATAGTCCGTTTCCGTGGAATCGCGCACAACCCTACTTCCCCACGGCTCTTTTCACATCGCCGACTTTTTCCTGCACAACGCCGCCGAGTTTTTCGACGTTGCCTTCGGCTTCCATATCGGGATTGTTGACTGCCTTCCCGATGACTTCTTTGACCTTTCCTTTCGCCTGATGCATCTTGCCTTCAGCCTCATCCCTCGTGCTCGATTTCATGATATTTTCTCCCTTATTGGCATTAATATATGATCGATCCACGTTGAATCTGCTCTTTCCTGATGTTGTATTCCTGCTCAGTGATTTTTCCTTCGCTGTAGTCCAGCTCAAGCTGATCCATCTGCCGCTTGTTCTGATATTCATATGCCGCTCCCGCTCCAAGCACTCCGACGGCTGCTCCAGTGGCCGCTCCGCCTGTAAACTGATTGCAACCGAAAAACGTGAGCGATACGAGAATCAACAATGATCCGATAAGAATTCTCGAGTTCATATTTCCCTCCGCATGGATGTTGATGGATCGTGATGTCCAAATGGTTCACAACCCCGTGGCAACGTTCAGAGCCGTGTACTATGTTGAGTTCGGCCCTTGAACGTCCCACGCCCCGCTATTTCACGATCAGATCGTTCTTGACGGCGCTGACCCCTTGAACGCTTCTCGTGATTTCCACGGCTTTGTTGACTGCCTGCTGAGAATTTACGAAGCCGCTCAATTGAACGGTACCCTTGTAAGTTTCCACGCTGATCTTGAATGATTTGAGAAAATCATCCTCGGCAAGAAGTGCCTTGACCTTTGTTGTTATGACCGTATCGTCAACGTAATCGCCTGTGCTCCCCCGTGTGGAAGTCGCGGCGCAGCCCGCGAATGCGGTGATGAGCAGGAAAAGGACTGAATAGCAAAACATCAACTGGATATTCTTCATGATATGAACTCCTTTTTACTTAAAAATGTAATCATCAACAAAAAGTGCATGATCACGTGATTCTTCTTCCTTGAAGAACCTGAACAACAAGGACAATGAGAGCTATGACCAATAATATGTGCACTACGCCGCCCATCGTGGCCCCTGTCATCAATCCCAAAGCCCACAATACCAAGAGAATAATAAAGATCGTCCAAAGCATGTTTACCTCCCACGGTGAACTGTTTATCCTAACTGGATACGATTACTGCCTCTTCATCGGCTCGCCGCAGCAGACAAGATCACCATCACCGGCCTTCTTGACTTCAACGACATTCCCGCATGCGTCACATTTGTAGTTCTCTTTAACCTTGGTCATGATTTGCCTCCAATTTGGTTCCATTGTTATTTCTGCGCGGGATACTCTTCTTCATTCTTCAGGCTCCCACCCGCCCCTGTCGGAAAAGAATTTCAAGATGCCTTCTCTTTCCTCTACGTTACAATAACATTCTGGTTGACCGTGTCTGTAGGGAAACCGCTTATTTTGGATGAGGAGAAGTACTAGGAATCGGGACATTTTCCCAGGTCATCCCCGTTCCGTGATGGAAGGAATGAAAGCGTGGGGCGGGTTCTGGAGAAGAGGAAATGCCCAACTCCGACGCAGGAAGCTCACGAAGGCGTTGCGACGCCGAATAATCGCGGCAGGCCGGACCTCGGGCGAGGAGTTGTCGTCAGTCTTGAACGAGTGCGTGGCGGTACTGGATATAGGCGTCGCGAAAGGCGACATAGGGATCAAGGGCTGATTCCTTCATGTCCTCGTACTGTCCGATCCTGAACGATAAGGAATTGATGCGGTCCTGGCTTTTCAGGGCTGGAAAGGCATCCGATACAGGCAGACAATCGGCAAACCCAAAACGCGTCAACCCGGTCTTTTGATGAAACCAACGCAAATTGTGCTGAGTAGTACTTTTAATTTACCCTTTGAAATTTCCGAGACACGATTTTTTCGATTTCCGCCAGGGTGAAGACCAACAGGCCGACGCCCAGTGGTACCAACCAATGACGAAGCGCCAAAGGGGCTGAACCGAACCAGAGATTCATGAACGGCGCGTAAACGAAAATGAGTTGGAAGAGGATCAGGACTCCGGAAGCAATCAAGGCGACTTTGTTGCTGAGAAGGCGAGAGGGCAGCCACGCGGCTTCTCGAAGAAAGCGGCTGTTGAACAGGTAGAACAACTGACCAGCCACCAAAGTGTTCACACAGACGGTGCGCACGATTTGTACGTCCATGCCCAGGGACATTTCCAAATGGAAAACAGCCAGGGTGGCTCCTCCGATAAGCACGGAGACAAAACCGATCCGCCAGAGATAATAGCCGCCAAGTATGGCCGTACCGGGGCGACGCGGAGGCCGGGACATCAGGTCTGGTTCGGAAGGTTCGAAGGCCAGGGCCATGGCCAGGGTGATGGCCGTCACCATGTTCACCCAAAGGATTTGGACCGGCGTCAAAGGGAGCACCGCAAAGCCGGCGACGATGGCGGTGAGGATGACCAACCCTTCAGCGCCGTTGGTCGGGAGAAGAAACAAAATTGCCTTGCGCAGGTTGTCGTAAATGGTACGGCCTTCTTCCACGGCGTGTTCGATGGTGGCGAAATTGTCGTCCATGAGTACGATCTCCGCGGCCTCCTTGGTCGCCTCGGTGCCCTTGATGCCCATGGCTATGCCGACATCGGCCCGTTTCAGGGCCGGAGCGTCGTTGACTCCGTCTCCGGTCATGGCCACCACTTCCTTTTCGGCTTGCAGGGCCGTGACCAGGCGGAGCTTGTGCTCCGGGCTGGTGCGGGCAAAAATGTCGTGCTGCACGGCCAGACGGCGCATTTCCGTATCGCTCGCGGCTTCCAGCTCCGGTCCGGTGATGGCCGCCGTACCGTTGCCGATTCCCATTTCCCTGCCGATGGCCATGGCCGTGGCCGCATGGTCTCCGGTGATCATCTTCACCCGGATGCCGGCTTCGCGGCAGATCTTGATCGCCGCAACCGCCTCGGGGCGAGGAGGGTCAACGATGCCCACCAGGCCGGCGAAGATCATCTCTTGGTCCACGTCTTCCGAAGACAGGGTCTGGCTTTTGGTCAGTCGCAACGCATCCGGATCTTCACGGGGAAGTTCCCGCCAGGCCGCGGCCAGGATTCTCTGACCCTGAGCGGCCAGCTCCTCCAGCTTGGCTTCCCACGTGGCGCGGTCCAGGGGCTCGGTGCCGCCGTCAGCGGCGAGTTGGTGCGTGCAGCGGTCCAGCAAACGGTCCGGCGCGCCTTTGAGTAACAGAAGGATTTTTCCCTCAGGACTTTTATTCAAGGTGGCCATGAATTTGGTTTCGGATTCAAAAGGCAGCTCAGCCAGGCGAGTATATGGCTTTGCATCAAATTCAGCTTTGCGGCCCAGAGCGCGCAACGCCCCTTCCGTGGGCTCGCCGTTCAGTTTCCAGTGGCCGTCCTCCTCGAAGATCATTGCGTCATTGCATACGGCCATGATCTCAATGATCTGGAAAAGATCGGGATTGGCTCCGAGTTCGGCGCGTTGTTCATCCGCCCCTCGGATGTGGCCTTCGGGAACGTAGCCCGTGCCGCTGACGTGGTAGGTTTGGGTCGCGGTCACCACGGCCCGGGCGGTCATCTCGTTGCGGGTCAGGGTGCCGGTCTTGTCCGAACAGATCACCGTCACCGAACCCAGGGTTTCCACGGCGGGCAAGCGGCGGATAATGGCCTTGCGCAGTGCCATGCGCTGCACGCCCAAAGCCAGCGTGATGGACAGAATGGCCGGCAGTCCTTCGGGAATTGCGGCCACGGCAAAGCCGATGGCCGCGAAAAAGAGGTCTTCCATGGGCATGTCATGGAGAAGCCACCCGACAGCGAACATCAGGCCGGCCAGAAAGAGAATGACCACGGACAGCACCTTGCCGAAGTAGGCCATCTGGCGTGTCAACGGAGTGGCCAGTTTCTCCACTTCCTGGATCATGCGGTTGATCCGGCCAAGTTGGGTTTGTACGCCGGTGTGTACAACCACGCCCACACCGCGTCCGGCCGCAACAAGACACCCGGAATACGCCATGCTCTTGCGATCCCCCAGGGGAGCGTCCTTCGGCACGGGTTCGGCTTGCTTGGTCGCGGCAACGGATTCGCCGGTCAGCGCGGATTCCTCGATGCGCAGGTTTGTGGCGTCCAGCAGCCGAATATCCGCTGGAACCTTGTCCCCGGAGCGCAAACGAACGATGTCCCCCGGAACCAACAACTCCGCCTCGATGTCATGAAAATCTCCGCCGCGACGGACCTGGGCGTGCAGGGAGAGCATTTTGCGAATGCCGGCCAGAGCCTCTTCGGCCTTGCCCTCCTGGAAAAAGCCTATCAAGGCGTTGATGACCACCACGCCCAGAATGACGAAGGTGTCTATCCAGTGCCCCAGCAGAGCGGTAATGCCGGCCGCGGCCAGCAGGATGTAAATCAGGATGTCATGAAAATGCTTGAAAAAGCGTTTCAGCAATCCATCCGGCTCCGGCTCCGGCAGTTTGTTCGGACCGAAGCGTTCGAGGCGCTTTTGCGCATCATCCGGTTCCAGCCCGGCAGCCTGGCTTTGCAACGTGTCGAGGCACTCTTGCACCGTCAGGGCATGGGGATGGTCGATGGTGGCTTCATGCGTGTCTGTCTGTGTGGACATGGAGATGTTCCTGGAAAAGTGACTCTTGCTGTGCCTGACAGGGCAATTTTGTTCTCGAACCACGGGCGCCCTGGATCGGAATCGAAATCGTGATCGAAATCGATTTCTGGTAACGTTCCGATTTCGATAGCGATTGCGATTTCGATGATTGTCGGCCCACCCAAAGGGGTTCCCCTTGGAGCACCTTACAACCTACCACCATGAAATTATGGATATTTTCCAGAGAACATATCGAGATCAAAATCTGCCCTGAAAAAAAGGCCGGAACAAAGGACATGATGAGCAACAAACATGTCTGTCCCGGCCTTTTTGGTCTGCGCTCAGGCGATTGTTCGTAAGCCCAATACTCGTCTTCAGGCTGGTTTAGTTTTTGGTTTCTTCCTTTCTTTCCACCAGCCATGGGCCCCTGACCAGGGCGGTCGCCCTTTCCCTTGCCTTTGCCATGACCGTCTTTCGGTCCCTGACCTTTAGGTCCTGTTCCATCTTGATTTGGCATTGTATTCACCTCCTTTCCGTTGATGAACGACAGCAACCGCAAACCGGCCAACCAGCCCCTGGTTTGAGCAGAGCGCGACCGCACCGATCACACCTCTATTCGATTATTTCTTTGGTCATCATTTTCCGACACAATAACATTTTGTTTTCCACGTCTGTAGGGAAACCGCTTATTTTGGGCAAGGAAAAATCCCAGGAATAAGGACTTTTTCCTAGATCATGCCCTTTCCGGGATGGAAGGAATGAAAGCGTGGGGCGGGTTCTGGAGAAGTAGAAACGCTCAGCCTCGACGCACGGGATTTTCCCTCGCGACAGTGAGCATTTCCCCTAGAGACTCGGTTCAAAAAATAGGTTTTGATACTGGGAGTTGGCCCCAAAAATAACCAGCGTATACCGCAAGGAGGAAACCATGCAGATGCAAATCAACTCCGACCGCAACATCGGGATTGACGAAGCCCGGCAAGCTGTAATCACCGATTCAGTGGAAAGCGCCCTGGGCCGTTTCAGCGAGGGGATCACGCTGCTGGAAGTCCATTTGAGCGACCAAAACAGCGACAAGAAAGGCGGTCATGATGACATACGCTGCCTGCTGGAAGCCCGCCTCGAGGGTCACCAGCCCATCGCGGTCGCACACCGGGCGGCGGACGTGGACCTGGCCGTCGAGGGTGCCACGGTTAGGTTGATCAAATTGATCAAGCACTCTCGCGAGCGCCTGCGCGAGCAGCAAAGCCAACGCACGGACCCCGATCCGTCCGCGCCGGAGCCGGAGGATGAGTCATAAGAAGTCTACCCAAAAAACGTCGGGGCAGGCCTCGCGCCTGCCCTGATTCAACGCAGTTACATGGAATACCGGCATATTGCCGCTGCAGGGCGAATAACTCCTCATGCAAACCCTTGCTCCTGATGCTTGCGGGTAATCGAGTCCGCCAGGTTGTCCAATGCTTGCAAGGTATCCTTCTTGGGCATGCCCTTGCACAGCACCGGCTCCAACACCTCAACCTTGAGATTGGGAATCATCCCCGACAATGTCTCCACGGTCTTGCCTCCCCAGCCGTAGGAGCCGACAATGGACAGGTACCGCGCCTTGGGCCGCAGAGCGTTGGCCAGAAAAGCGGCATAGGCCGCAAGAGGGTGCGGGCCGGCCAGAACCGTGGGCGTGCCCACGACAATCGTCCCCGCGTCCACCAAAGCCATGGCCAGTTTGCCGATATCGGTCACGACCAGATTGAACAATTCAACCCGCACGCCGTTGACTACCAGTGCATTGACCAGGTGATCGACCATTGCCTGCGTGCTGCCGTGCATGGAAACGTATGGCAGGACCACCAGATTGCGCGGCGTGGCATGCACCCACTCGTTGTAGGCATCGGTGATGAACGCCGGACGGCGATGAATCTGGCCGTGGCTGGGAGCGATGACGTCCATGTCAAGGCCGGACAGCTTTTCCAGATTTTTAGCGATCACCGCGCGAAACGGCATCATGATCTCCGCGAAATAGCGCTTGGCCGCCTCGAATACGCGCCCCTCGTCCGTTACAAAAAGATCAGTCGTCGCGATATGCGAGCCAAAAAAGTCGCAACTGAACAGGATGCGGTCCTCAGGCAGATAGGAGACCATGGTTTCCGGCCAGTGCACCCATGGGGCATGGATGAACTTCAGGGTTTTGTCCCCCAGGGACAAGGTTTCGTTGTCCTCCACCGAAACAAAGACATCCTCTGGAAGCCGCAGAAGATCCATCAGCATGCCTTTGGCCTTGGGGGTCACGACGACCTTGGCTTGAGGAAACTTTGCAAGCACCAGGGGGATGGTCCCGGAATGGTCCTGCTCGGCATGGTGCGAGACGATGTAGTCGATTCCGGGCACCTCACCCAGTTGCGCCATCAACGTGTCGGCCATGGCCGGATCAACCGTATCCAGCAAGGCCGTCTTTTCGCTGCCCTGCACCAGGTAGGCGTTATAGCTGGTCCCGTCCGGAAGAGGGATCAACGAGTCAAAAAGACGCCTATCCCAATCCACGACTCCAAGCCACGATACTCTTTCACTGATTTGCCTTGAATGCATTTTTTGCCTCCGTAATGAGAAGTTGATTCCTGAACACTGGACGGCATGGTCCGAGAGCCCAAATCCATTCTTTCTCCCGGCTTTTGTCACGGCATGGATGATCATTGCTCCGTTGGAGCACTGTTGACCTTGGAAGTTTCTTCATTCCTGGATGTGGCAGCCTTTGCAGTCGACAGGTCCAGTCGTTTTTTCCTGACGTCTTAACTCCCGATGGCAGCCGATGCAGAGATCATGGTACGCCTTTTCAAAGTACCTGATTTCCCTTCTTTGCTCGGGAGTCTCTATGACAAACATGTCGTGGCAACCGGCATCCTTGCAACCCTGGTTTATGTCGGCACCTTCCGAAGTGTGATGACATCTGACACACTCGAAAGCCTCATGCTTGGGGTGGAGGAATAATACGTATTTCTGTTTGGCCTCGATCCCTTCGGGTTTATGGATCATAAGGGCCAAAGCGGCCTCGCCGCGCCACTGCTCCAGCCATTCCCGCATTTTTTCGATCTCCAGGGTCTGGGTCGCGACGATTTCCCTGGCCACGGTTTTTACTTCGTCATGCTCGGCCAGGTTTTTATCCAGGAAATCTTGGGCCATGCGCACGGCGGCGCGGTGGTGCTTGATCATGTCCTCAAGGAACACGATGTCCGCTTCTTCCGCGGACAGCCCCTCCAGGTCCCGCATCATGGGCTGATAGGCCGGTTGCCTGGCCGGGCCCGGATACCATTGCTCAATCCATTTCCGCATCATGGCGATTTCCTCGGCCTGCACGTCCACCACCGCCTTGGCGAAGTCGCGCATTTCCTGGCGAGCGGTGATGGTCAGAATCTGGTTGGCGCTGTCCACTGCCTCCTGGTGGCGCGGAATCATTTCCACCAGAAATTCCAGTTCACTGTGTACTTGGTGCATATGTTCGGAATGCATCGCATCTTCCGCCCCGTGCAGGCCGACGGCGAAAAACATGGTCAACGCGAGAAGCGGCACCCAAAATATCGGCAAAAAGCATGCTTTCATCTCCTACCTCCCTTTCCGTATTGGGGATGGTTCAGAACCGGTTTGACACGTAAAACATGGAATCGCGGTTTGATGTAGGGGCGGGCCTACGTGCCCGCACGGGACTAACAGGGCGACCACATAGGGTCGCCCCTACGCGAATAGAGGCGAATAGCGAAAGGCTTGCCGTTTCCCGCGTCTCAATACCTGAAGATCGCGGCGGCTCCGGTCTTGGTCGGCATGCGTTCGGTGGGGACGATGACGACGAGTCCGCCCTTCTTCAGGGCCAGTTCCCCCAGGTCGTCGAGCACGTCGTCAACCTGCGGGTGGGACAAGTCGCTCGGCTCAAGATCGCCCGTCGCGGCGTTGAGTCGTCCGGGAACGACCCGGTCGGCATCGATCAACAGGGTGGCGACCCGCCCTTCCAGGCCGGCCTTGGCGATCCGTGACGGGTCGTTGCTGCCAAGTCCCTCGGTCCATGCCTTGTCAAACTTTTCCACCAGATCGGCCAGGCGCGCCAGATATCGCGGCTCCACAAGCCGCCAGGCGCGCTTGCGGAGTTCATCGATGGACGGCAGGGCATCCGGGTGGATATCGATGCTTTCCGGAACCAGAAACGGATTGCGGCTGAGTTCGTGGAACATATGGTGATGCTCCGGCAATGAGGCCAGGATCAGCGCCAGCCCCGATGTCCGCGAGTGGTGTTCAAGGATCGCCTGGTCAACGGCCCGGAAAAAGCGCCGGGCGTCGCTGTCCACCTCGGACTCTTTACTGCCGTGGCCATGGTACATGGCCGACTTCCCCCCGCCCACGCCGCCATATGAGGCCACGGTCTGATGCTGCTCGGTCAATTCTTCTCCCAGGGCCTGGGTCAACGTCCTCGGGACGCCCTGAGCCGGTTCGATCTCGTCCAGAGCATCCCGGTTGCCCTCAAAAAGCCTGATCGCCTGCCGGTTCACGGCGAGAATCTGATATCGGTCGGCCGACTGCAGGATGCGCAAAAGCGGCTTGATGTGAAAGCTGTCCGCCACGACGGCCAATTCAGGGACCGGTCGCTGCAGGTTGTAGACCCGGAAAAAGCCTTTCGCGCCCAAGATGGCCAGCCCGTCAAAGGTGTGGTTCCAGAAGGGAGTTTCGGCGGACAACGCCCAAAAGGGTTCCAGCAGTGGTCGGATCTCCGCATTTGGGAATCGTTGCAAAAGCGACTCCTCCAGCGCCTTCACGAGGTTTTTGAACCGGATCCGGTCCTGCTTGCTTTCCGGGTGCCCCCGGTGCGTCGGCTGGTAGAGTGAAAGACAAGGCGGTCTGCAATTGTCCCAGATCACGGATAAGTCGTCTTTTTCTAACGTGTCCATGGTATCTCCTGTTTTATAAATGATCGCGGTCAACGCGGTTTCTCAACGGCATGCCAGCACCACTTCCACCACGTGATCGTGGCCGTCATCCACAAGGGCCACGGCCAACTCCCGTTGCACCACCCCGTCCACCGTAACGGTGGCCGCTTCGTCCTCGTCGGCCCGTTGCTGTCTGACCGTGATCCGGTAGTTGGTTTTCCGAAAGCGGTAGCGGATCGTGAACGCGTCCCACTGCGCGGGGAGGCAGGGTTCGAAGGTCAATGTGTTCGCTTCCATCCTTAATCCCAGCAGGGATTCCATGATCAGGCGGTACATCCAGGCGGCCGATCCCGTGTACCACGTCCATCCTCCCCGGCCCGTGTGCGGCTCGACACCGTAAACGTCCGCCGCGACCACGTAGGGTTCGACCTTGTACGTTTTCACTTCCTCGGCGGAATTCCCGTGGTTGATGGGGTTGATCATGGCGAACAGTTCCCAGGCGCGGCGGTTGTCGCCCAGCGCGGCAAAGGCCATGGTCGTCCAGATCGCGGCGTGGGTGTACTGTCCGCCGTTTTCCCGCACGCCTGGGACGTAGCCCTTGATATACCCCGGGTTCAACGCGGATTTGTCGAAAGGCGGGTCCAAAAGCTGGATCAGGTTGTCATCGCGGCGAACCAGATATTTGTCCACGGCTTCCATGGCTGCCCGCGAACGCTCCTCGTCGCCCATCCCGGACAGGACCGACCAGCTTTGGGCTATGGAGTCGATCCTGCATTCCGGACTTTCAGCGGAGCCGATGGGGGTGCCGTCGTCGAAAAACGCCCGGAGATACCAGGCTCCGTCCCAACCATGCCGCTCGATGTTTTGGCCAAGCCGGGCAGCCTCGTTTCGGCATTGTCGCTCAAAGACCAGGTCGCCGCGCAGCCGCGCGATCCCGGTGAACCGGCTCAGCACCTCGCACAGGAAAAACGCCAGCCACACGCTTTCCCCCTTGCCTTCGTGGCCGACCATGTTCATGCCGTCGTTCCAGTCGCCGGTTCCGATCAGGGGCAGACCGTGCTCGCCGAACCGGAGCCCTCTCTGGATCGCGCGCACGCAATGCTCATACAGGCTGGCCGTCTCTTCGGTCCTGACCGGAAGATCATAGTAGGATTCTTCTTGATGACCCAGCTGACGGCCATTGATGAAGCGGATCGTTTCGCCCAGGACTCCGGTATCTCCGGTGCTTTGGACGTAGCGGCAGGCGGCCAGGGGCAGCCAGAGATAGTCGTCGGAACATTTGGTGCGCACCCCTCTGCCGGTTGGCGGGTGCCACCAATGCTGAACATCGCCTTCGGAAAACTGGCGTCCGGCGCAGCGAAGCAGATGCGCGCGCACCAGAGCCGGCTCGGCATGGATCAGGGCCATGGAGTCCTGCAACTGGTCACGGAAGCCGAACGCGCCCCCGGACTGGTAGAAGCCGCTGCGGCCCCAGAGCCGGCAGGCGATGGTCTGGTACAGGAGCCAGCCATTGGCCAGAAGATCCACGGATTTGTCCGGTGTTTCCACCTGGACGGCGCCCAGGGTGTGATTCCAGTATCGCCATACCGATTCCAGCTCCTTGCGTGCCGCAACGGAGTTCCGATAGCGCCGCGCGAGACGTGCGGCGTCGTATTCGTCCTGCCCGGCGCCGAGGGTGAACACGATCTCCCGGTCTTCACCGTCCTCCAGATCAAAAACAACATGCATGGCCGCGCAGGGATCCAACGCGGCCCCGACTCTGCCGGAGAGGTGGGACCGGGTCATGGCCGCGGGGCTGGCCAGGGTTTTGTTGCGGCCGATAAATTCGGTCCGGTCCGCGCTGACCGTTCTGGTGGCATGATCCACGTTAAAGAAGGCCACCCGCCTGCTGAATTCGGTGTTGTACGGGTTGCTCGCCAGAATCGCGCCGCTATCAGGGTCGATCTCGGTGCTCACGTGCATCCCCGTCTTGGAACGCACATCCCCCAGCACCCACTCGACGAATCCAGTCGCCGAGAGCCGCCGCGAACGGCCGCACCGGTTGCGCACCTTGAGCACCGTGAACTTGACCGGAGCGTTCATGGCCACGAACACCCAGACTTCCGAAGAGATGCCGCGCTCCGTATGTTCGAACACGGTGTATCCGAAACCATGCCGGGTGACGTAGGGAGAAGCGCCTTTGACGGGGTGCGGCATGGGAGACCAGAAATGGCCGCGATCCTCGTCGCGCAGGTAAAAGGCCTCTCCACTTGAATCCACGACCGGATCATTGTGCCATGGGGTGAGGCGGAATTCGTGGGCGTTCTCGCTCCAGGTGTAGGTTGGGCCGTTTTCCGAGACAATGGCTCCGAAATCCGGATTGGCCAGCACATTAACCCACGGTGCCGGGGTGACCTGCTCGCTACTGGTTGTCATGACGTACTCATGACCATCCGGGGTAAATCCTCCGATTCCATTGAAGAACAGGAGATCCTCACGCGGCCGGGCCGCGACCGTGGACGGCAGGGGGCGAAAAATACGGGTCTGCGCCAGGGCTGGAATTTTCGGCTGATCACGGCCGACGCGGTTCAGCTGATCCGCGAGCGTTCCGCGGCTGTCGCGAATGACGACCCGGGCCAGGGCCTGGAAGATGATCCGGTCTTCCTCCGAAATTTGATCAGCGTTGCGCACGAACACCTCACCCGGGCGATCCGCCCGCTTGCCATGCACTCCGGCGGCGATAAACCCCATGATCTGGTCGTGCAGAACCTGCCGATAACCGGCATGGTCTTCATTGATGATCACCATATCCACGTCCAGTCCTTTGAGACGCCAATAGGCATGGGCCTGGACGAGCTGGCGGACCAACTGGATGTTCTCCCGATCCTCGATCCACAGCAGGACAATGGGCAGATCGCCGGAGATGGAGTAGCCCCAAAGGCTGGATTGTCCCCGAATATTCTTCATGATCACACTGGAATCGGCGCGCAGCCCGGAATTGGCGTAGAGTACCGAGGCCGCAAGCCGACCGTAGAGCTGCGCGTCGGCTTCCGTGGCGTTGATCTGCTGCAGGAGCACCTGGCTATGGGTCCAAGCCAGTTCAAAAACGCGGTCCACAAGATAGCGGTCCCGGTATTTGCCCACCAGGCCAGCGCAGACATCACGGGATTGCGCCGCGCCGGTGATGATGTTCACGGTTGCCGATGCTTCCGGGTCCAGCGTAATTTGACAGCGAATGGCCACGATGGGATCCAGGACCGGCCCTTCGCCGCCCGAAAGGGGCGCCATGTTGTGCATGGCTTCGGGAGCGGCCGGGGTGTTCCCGCGACCGACAAACCGCGACCGGTCGGTCTCATAGGACATCTCGCCCATGTCCGCGCCGTGGACGGCCATGGCGTGAAACATCCACGGCGGCTGCTCGTCGGCGAACCGGGGCCGCCGGGTGGCGATGATCGCGCCCTGGGTTCTGATGATCTCGGTTTGGACGAAGAGATTGCTGAAGGCTGGATGCGCCGCGTCGGACGCTGGCGATGCCAGAACGACTTCCGCATAGCTGGTCACTTCGATGGTTCTGCGGATATTGGATCGATTGGTAATGGTGATCCGGCGCAGCTCGATGTCGTCCTCGGGTGAAACGGCGATCTCCGTATGGGTGTCGATATCCTCGTCCCTGCGGCGGAACTCGACCCGCCCTTCGGAAAAAATGGCTTCGTAGCGCTCGGTCGGCTTGAGCGTCGGCTGGTGCGCCGTGGACCAGAAGACGCCGCTGGACATGTCCCGGATATAGCAGAAGCTCCCCCAGTTATCGCGGGTGCCGTCCTCACGCCACCGGGTCACGGCCAGATCTTTCCAGCGGCTGTACCCGCCGCCTGCATTGGTGACCATGACGTGATATCTTCCGTTGGACAGGAGCTGCACCTCGGGGATGGGCGTATTCGGCGTCGTGGAAATGCGCAGCGGCTTCTCCTTCAGGGAAGCCGAGGCCTTCCGGGACTCGGAAAGCTCCGAGATTTGCGAGTGGTATGCCGTGGCCTTGGGCAGTCGCTCCTGAAGCAGCAGCACGGTTGCCTGGAACATGGGATTCGCCTCGAACCGTTTTTGCATGGGTTGGTCCAGCAGCAGATGCGTCAGGGCGAGCAGGCTCATGCCCTGATGGTGGGCCATGTAGGATCGAACCACGGCGTTGGTCCGCCCGCGAGGCAGATGACTGGGAGTGTAGTCAATGGCCTCGTAGAATCCGTATCTGCCTTGAAAACCACGGGACGAAAGATCCTCGAGATTGCGACAGGCCGCCTCGGGCGCCACCATGAGCGCCAATGCCGAAGCATAGGGGGTGATGACCAGATCCTCGGCCAGCCCGCGTTTCAGACCGAGACCGGGCACCCCAAAAGCCTTGTACTGATAGTTGAGCTGACTGTCGGTCATGTTGTAGCCGGATTCCGATATCCCCCAGGGAACGCCGCGTTGCTTGCCGTAGTCGATCTGCCTGGCCACGGCCGCCTTGCAGCTTTGGTCAAGAATCGTCTGATCGTAGGAGGGCATCACCAGCAGCGGCATCAGATATTCAAACATGGAGCCGCTCCAGGAAAGAAGAACCGACTTTCCTCCGGCAATGGTCAGCAACCGCCCCAGGGCGAACCAGCTCTCCTGGGGAAGTTGGCCCTGGGCAATGGCAACGAAACTGCTCAACCGCGCTTCCGAGGCCAGCAGATCATAGAAGCTTCCATCCCTGCGCCCCTCGCTGACGTTGTATCCGATGGCCAGGAGACGACGCGTGTCGTCGTACAGGAAGTCGAAATCCATGTTCCGGGCCAGTTCCTGGCAACGGTGCGCAAGTTCTTCCAGGCGGGCGATGCTTCTCCCGGCACGGAGACTGGACTCCATGATCAACCGTTCAAACGTGTCGAGCCATTGTTTTTCCTCCAGCGTCCCGCTGCTTCGGCGCATCTCCTCGATCAGGATCGGCACGTCGTCATCGAGGCAGGCCAGTCGGCGCAGCGTGGGGATATCCTTGAGAGAGGGGATTTGATCAATAATTTGATTGGCAATTTGCCCGGAAAGCGACGACCCGGCCCAGGGCGTCAGCACATTCAGCTCATCGAACGCATCCCGGCATTGTTGCTCAAGGGCCCGCGCCCACCACGCGGCTTCGCTCTCAGGGTTGTCTTCGAAGCTCAGGACCACCTCCTGGGCGGATGAGGCCAGCCGCCCGAGGCATGTCTTCAGGTGCCCAAGGGTCTTGCCCGGCGGGCTCGCGTTTGGCGGGCTCGCGTTTGACGGGCTCGCGTCCGGCGGGGAAGACCGAACGAACTCCAGGTCTTGCATGAACCCCGTCAGCTCGGCGGGCATGCTCTCACTCGCGACATCCATGAGCACCATGGCCGTATCGGCGATTCCGTCGAGCAGTCGTTCTCCCGTGAGCTTCTGGTCGGGAAGCGCGAGCAAGCCTTCCCGCAAGGTTATCAGGCTTGCCGCCAGGTTCCCGCTGTCCACCGACGAAACGAACATGGGCAGGAGCGGTGTATGGGTCTGGGTGTCGTACCAGTTGTAGAAGTGCCCGCGATGCCGGGACAGCCCATCCATGGTGCCCAGGGTGTTCTCCGTGCGATCCATGAAGCGCCCGAGGGTGATGTAGCCGAAGTCCCGGGCCGACAGATTCGAAAGCATCGCGAACCCGATGTTGGTGGGCGACGTGCGGTGGGCCACCGCCTCGCGCGGTGCTTCCTGATAATTGTCCGGGGGCAGCCAGTGGTCTTCGGGGCCGACGAATTTCTCGAAAAAGGCCCAGGTCTTGCGGGAAAGCTTGCGCAGGAAGACCAACTGATCATCGGTCAACCGGACTTTCCGGGGCCTGATGGGCAGACTGATCCACCAGACAATCAGGGGAGAGACGAACCAGAGGATCAGCACCGGCAAGGCAACCAAAAGTGCTTCCGGCAGTGCTCCCGGCGAGACTATTGTCTGCATCGTCCGGGCCTGAGCGAGATACCCCGTCACGATCATGGCCGTGACCGGGGCGACCCACATCTCACGATACGACGCGCCAAGAGTTGCCAGGCCCGACGCTGTTCCTGACGGTGTTCGTCCCGTCCCATGGGCCAGGCCCGGCGGGTTCCATTCCAGAAGGCCCCGACCGGATACCCCCATCCGCCACATGGTTCGCAGGATGGCGGCACCGTTGGCGGCCGCCTCATACGGCAGGCAGAGCAGCGTGAAGATGGACTGGGCAAGGCATCCGCCAATGGCCTGGACCGCGCTGGCGAGGTGATGGCTCATCAGGGCATGGCTTTTTGTATTGAAAAAACCCATCAGGCAGTTGATCAGGGCCGGAACCAGCACGATGCCGATGACCACCGCGGTCCAGAACCAGGGCGAGGCCGAGACGGTCCAGCCGAACACGAGCAGAAGGGTCAGGGCCATGGGCACGAGGCTGCGCCGCAGATTGTCCAGGATCTTCCATCTGGACAGGAATGAGAGCGCATTTCTCGTGAATTTCGTCTTCGGGCCGGGAACGCCCGGGAACAGCCAGCGCAGAATCTGCCAATCCCCACGAATCCAGCGTATACGGCGGCTTACGTCCTCGCTGTAGCGCGCCGGATACTCTTCGAAGAGCTGCACGTCGCTGATCAGCCCGGACCGGGCATGGCATCCCTCGATGAGATCGTGGCTGAGGATCTGGTTCTCGGGAAACCGATCCCGGAGCGCCTGTTCGAAGGCGTCAACGTCGTAAATGCCCTTACCGATGTACGATCCTTCGCCGAAAAGGTCTTGATAGACGTCCGAGACAACCCCGGTATAGGGATCAATGCCGGCGTCGATCCCGAACATGCGGGCATACCGGGATCTGTTCGTTCCCGGCAGGCTGACGGCCACCCGGGGCTGCAGGATGCCGTATCCGGACACGATGCGCCCCTTGTCCGCGTCGTATCGGGGACGGTTCAAGGGATGGGCCATCGCGCCCACGAGCTGCCATGCGGCATCCCGCGGAAGATCCGTGTCCGTGTCCAGGGTGATGACGTACTTCACGTCCCGCAATACTCCGAGATTGCCGACGATCAGCGAGAAGCGGGACCCCACGCCGTTCTCCAAACCCTGCTCCAAATTGCCGCCTCGGCCGCTTCGAAGCAACGCATTCAACGCCGCGAGCTTGCCCCGCTTCCGCTCATGGCCCATCCAGATTCGTTCCCGAGGGTTCCATTGCCGGGGCCGATGAAAAAGAAAGAAGGCGTCGCCACTCTCTTTGTATCTCTCGTTCAACGCTTCGATGCCTTGTTGGGCGAGCAGCAACAACGGTGCATCCCCGGCGACGGTCTCCTGGTCCGCGTCCAGGAAGTCGGTCAGCAGGCCAAAGCGCAGGTTCTCCTCCGGTCCGGCCAGAAATCGGACTTCCAGGGCATTGATCAGATCCGTGACATTCTCCGGACTGGAAAGCATGGCCGGGATCACGACCAGCGTGGCCGAATCGGGAGGAATCCCCTTGGAAAAATCCATGCGGGGCAGCCCATGCGGTTTGGCAAGACGTGTCGCGACAAGGTTGACCAGCGCTATGGCCGGTTGGCTGACCGCCAGCAGGAACACGGCGGCCACGAACCAGAACAGCACGCCGTCCAATCCGTCCGCGCGGGTCTTTGCCAGCAAACCCGCGGTAAAGACCCCCGAGAGGAGCAGAATCGAGCCGAGATACAGGAGCAGGGGAAAACGGCGACCAACTCCACGCAGCTTGTCCAGGACCGTTGATCCGGGCCGGACCCGGCCTTCGAGCTGGGTCCGGCCGGCATCGATGAGGTAGAAGCCGACATGGCCGGTCCGGTTGTCGCCGTCCGCCTTGGCAGCGCCTTTTCCGGCCAGCTCGATGGCTGCACGGGCCACTTCCATTTCGGTGAATCCGCCTTTCTTGGCGATCTCCTCCACCACGTGCCGGTATTGATCCCGGGTGTTGAAATGCATCCGGTCATGGATTCCGGCCGGATCTCCTTGCAGGATGCGTTCAACAGGGCTCAGAGCCTCCACGAATTCACGCCAGTCAATGACGCTCAAAACGCGCAGGCCGGCGATGCTGTTGCTGATGGAAAGTTGATCAGCCGCCTGCTGCTGGTTCTCCGATTGCACCAGTTGATCAATGGTCAGGCGGGATTCCAGGAGTTGCTGCTCGACCCAGGCCAGAGGCAGTGCGAGCGCGGGACCTTGGCCCTGGAGGCGACGAGCCAGCTCCGCGACAAAGGAACTGACCATGGGCGGAGTCGACCTGGCCATGTCGGCAACCCTGAGGATCAGATTATTCTGGTCATTTTGGGCTGTCTCCAGAATTTTGTCGGCCCATTGACCCGCCAGGTCGCGGTCGGCCCGGTTCACGGCAATTCGGGCGGCAATCCGTCTCAGATTCTCGATCAGGGCCAGGCGGAGCATGATCGGAATGGCCCACAACTCTCCCAGACGCAGCGGCGTAACCGTCTGGTAGGCGGCGACAAAACCGCTCAGGCTTTCCAGATCCACCCGCCCGTCGCCGTGGGCGATGGTCTCCAGGGCAATGTCGTACACCCGGGGAAGCCCTCTGGACGGGCCGTCCTTCAGCCGGGGAAGCCTCTTGGCGTAGCCCTTGGGCAACAGCTTCCTGGCCACCAGAACCTGTTCCTCGATCAGATAAAAGTTGTCCAGCAGCCATTCCCCCGCCGGAATAATCACGCGGTTGGCCTGCACCACCTCAGTCAGCAGATCGCGAACCTCGAAAAGGACCCTCTCGTTCTTGGCAAGCCTTGCCAGCAGGCGCTCCGGAACATGCTCCGCGCCCAAGGCATGCAGGCCCGCGAGGATTTTACCGTGCTCCTCCATCTGGGAAGTACTGAACAACTCGGAGCGCAACGGCGCTTCGTCGTCTTTGTTCCCCTGGATACCGGGAACCCCGCGCAAACGCCCCCGGAGCTGTACTGCTTTCTCGATAAGTGTCGCCTTGGTCAGCGTCATGGCACAAACATCCTTGGCTGAAACCCCTGAAACAGAACAGGGGCGGTTTTCCAACCGCCCCTGTGAACATCGTTCGCGACCGTCCCGCGAAAACAGACGTGTTGCTTTTTGTAACTGACGGATAATACCATTTCTCATTCAGCGATTCTCTATCGGCGTCGCTATCGGAATCGCTATCGGGGTCGAAGTCAGGCTATGCGCATTCAAACATCGTCGATTCCGATTCCGACTCCGACCCCGATAACTGCTTTTTCTCAAGCGAATAACGCATTATCGAATCAGAATTGGTATAAGAACCGCCCCCTTTAAAACTGATAACGCAAACCTCCACCGTAGCGAACGTAATCGTTAAAATCGTTGAGATCATCGAGTCCGATACGACCTTCGACAAACAAGGAAAGGTTGCGCTGATACGCCTCCCCGTAAATCCGGTAGCCCGCGTTCACGATCATATCCGCGCGGTCCTTCCGGCTGGAATGCCAGAATCCCATACCGCCTCCGATGTACATTCGATCGTAGTGGTAGCTCGCGGTCAGATCGGCCATGAACGAATCGGTGTCGTCGTCGCCTCTGATGACCGGGGCGAAACCAATCATGCCCAGAAGGGAAAAATGCTCATGAAAGCGGTAACCGTAGCCGACCCGCATCAGCAGATAGTTCGCGGGATCAGGCTGATGCAGATAGCCGAGATCGACGACGAAATTCCCGCGCTTCAGGACCGGATCCGTCCATGGAGTGTCCGTGGTCGTGGCCGGGGCGGGAGCCGCGACAACCGGCGGCGGTGTCGGTGCCGTGACAACGGGAGCGGGAGCGGCGGCGGGCAGGTCGCTTGACCGAAGCAGAGAGACGTTGCCGCATATCGTCGGGACCACGAAAACATGGCGCTTTCCGTCTTTTTCGACGACCACCCGATATGCCGTGAAAGGCTCTTTGCCGGCCCAGATCACGTTTTTCATGACCTCGACGCGTTGCCCCTTTTTATAGATCATCCACTGCAGTTGTTCGCCAATGGGCACGTTGATTTTTTCAATATTGGACTGCTCGACCTGAATCACGAAATCGTCAAACAATGCAGAGGCACCGGCCGTTGCAAAACCTTTCTTCAAATCTGGAAGCGTCTCTTTGACCATATCCTGAAATTCGCCGACCGTTTGCAATTCAGGTTTGAAAAACGGACTCCGGCCCAATTCCTTGAGTTGCGTTTGGGCCTGAGCCACACCGACAACACCCAGCAACACGAATAAAGCCACAAGCCATACGCCCAACTTCAAAACGCGTTCCATTTCCTTTCCCCCCTTTTTGTTGATGATCACATTTCCGTGCCGAATCAAACAATTTGTCCGGCACGCACATCTCGGCACGCTATTTTGGTCGTTATCAACCTCCGACTCGTATCCCTGACAAAGACCCAATTACTCCGAAGACACTTAACAACCAGATTACAACAGCAATGACCACGACGATATTCAGAATTTGTTTAATTTTTCCGTCCATTGGAATGTAGTTGTTGACCAGCCAGAGAAGTACGCCGACGACAACCAGAATAATTATTAAATTTATTAAGGGCATTCCAATCTCCTTTACTGTTTTCAATGTTAACAGTCCGTTCAAAATCCCCAAGCCTGGGCTGAATTCATGCCAACGGGAGCGGAGAGGGGCAGAGCGACGATCCGGGCCAGCCCAAGATTGCCGCACATCGCCGGGACGACAAAGACGTGAAGGTTTTCATCTTTTTCCACGGTCACCACGAAAGCCAAGAAGTTTTTTTTCCCCGCTCTGACCACGTTCTTGATGACGTCAACGTTTTGTCCCTCAACGAACATCATCCACAAGAGATTTTTTTCCGGGAGCACCTCGATTATTTCAATGTCGGCCTGTTCGACCCGGCTCACGAAACCATCAAACAAGTCGTTGGCTTGGGCCACGTCAAAACCCTTTTCCAATCCCGGGAGCTTTTGTTGGACCATTTGCTGGAAATCACCGATGGTCCGCAATTCAGGTTGAACAAGCGCATTCCGGGCTGGTTGATTCGGTTTTTTTTGAGCCTGAACCGCACCGACGACACCCAGCAGGAAAAAAGCGGCCGCGAACAATATGCCCATTCTCAAAATGCACTTCATGGCTTACCTCCTTCTGTAACGGCTGTGGGCATGGAGTTGGACGGACCGCTGGACGCTGGACGGACTTTTCGTCGTCTCATCTGTTTCAGCTTTCAGGACGGAGTGTAGCTTTTCCCTAAGCCGTGTCTGTAGGGAAATCGCTTAATTATACCGAGGAAAAACCCTGGAAGATGGGAGTATCTCCCGAGTGGAGGCGGGAGTACGAGAGTTGCGGGGCAGGTGCGTGCGGGGGGGGGTACGTTCTCTGATCGTGCCCAGGGGGATGTCGAGTTAGGAAGCGAGCAAGATTAACCTGGACAGTATGGCAGTTATTCCCGTGTCGCGTTTGACCCTCCGTAGGGGCGGCCCTTGCGGCCGCCATGGATGGTCGCGGCAATGCGGTACAGCAGCAATATACCAGCATTCCATTTAATTACGCAGATTCAGGGCAGGCGCAAGGCCTGCCCCTACGGTAATAATTGCCAGAAAAAAATCCTAAGATATCATTGTATTTTCATCAAACTGTTCAACATATTTTTGCTTGACTCCTTAGGTCTTTTTCAACACGCGGATCGGGGAAAAGAGATTGTGAAGCAAGCGGGTGGGCCGGGTTCAATCCTTCCACTGGTCCACATCGATCAGCCCGATCCTGACCGCGTAGCGAATCAGGTCGATGGGCCGCCGGAGTTCGAGCTTGCGCATGATGTTGACGCGGTGGTTCTCGACTGTTTTCGGGCTGATGGAAAGCCGGTTCGCTATTTCCTTGGCCGTTTGCCCTTCCGCCAGCAGCCGCAGGATCTCCTGCTCGCGGGAGGTCAGGCTCCCGTAGTCGCCATTGATGACGACCGCCTCCCCATCTGGAATTTTTGAGATTTTCAGGATCACTTCACGGGATAACGAACCGTCCAGGAAAAATTCCCCGTTGGCCACGGCTTCCATTGCTTTCAGGAGTCCCTCGCCGGCGGATTCCTTGACCATGTACCCCAGGGCCCCGGCTTGGAAGGCCTTGGTGATGTAGTCTATTTTGGAATGCATGCTGACAACCAGTATCCGCGTTTCGGGCCGAACGCTTTTCAGGTCCCGGACCAGATCGATGCCGCTTTTTTCGGGCAGGGATATGTCCACCAGGGCAAGATCGGGCCGCAATGCCTTGGCTTGCTGAAGCCCCTCCTTCCCGTCGCCGGCTTCCCCGACCACCTCGAATGCCGGGCTTCGATTGATAATTGCCTTCAGACCTTCCCTGTAGAGCGGGTGATCATCAACGATCAGCACTGTTTTTTTCTGAGTCATGCAGTTTCCTTTCATGGGGGAGTTCGACCAGGATTTGCGTGCCTTTTCCCAGTCGTGAGCGGATGCGCATCGTGCCCCCGAGCAGAGTGGCCCGTTCCCGCATGCTATGCAGGCCCATGCGCTTCTCCGCGGTCGCGCCCGCCATCCGTTGCACCGGATCAAAGCCGAGGCCGTCATCTTCAATCCGCAAGATGATTTTCGGAAAGGATGCCACCATCCTCACGACAACCCGCCTGGCCAAGGCATGCTTGTAAATGTTGTTCAGGCTTTCCTGGATCAGCCGGTACAGATTGATCTCGGCATCGAAATCAAGAGACGAATCCTCCATGCCCGTAAAGCTCATGTCAACATCAAGCCCTGTTTTCTCGGAGAAATCCTTGCCATATTGCGTCATGGCCCGCACGAATCCGAATTGATCGAGACCTGGGGGACGCAGTTCATAGGCCAGGTCCCGGACAACCATGATGGCCTGTTGCGTAAGATTGGAGAACGCCGTCAATTTCTCCAAAAACACCGGACTCTGAATGAGGTGCTCGCGTCGCAGGGAATCAAGGCCGATTTTCAAGGTTGAAAGATCCTGCCCCACGCGGTCGTGAAGCTCGCGGGATATCATCAGGCGCTCGGCTTCATGGGCCCTGATGAGCTGTTGGGAAAGAGCATGAATGCTCCGTTGAGCGCCTTTTTCCTCCGTAATGTCCTGAATCTGGACCATATATCCGACCACGGCATCGCCCATGCTCATCCCCAGCGGGGTGATCAGCACGTCCAGATACAGCTCCTTCGCTCTTGTTGGATCGAACATGAAGCCATCCGCGGATTTTGGAAAATCAACAACGACCTCCTCTCGGATCGCGTTGCCAGCCAGCAGTCTTTCTTTCGTCTCACTGCTCAGCAGAGGGTCGTCAAAGAGCGATGTTCCAAGGATTCGGGTTGGGTCAGACATTCCGTAAATTGTCAAATAGGATTTGTTCACTCCGTACATAAGGCCGTGCGCATCATAGACCGCGATGCCGATGGGCGACTCCAGAAAAATATTCTTGAGCTGTTCGTCGATCTCCTTCAGCACCTTTTCGGAGTGCATCTGAGCGGTAATATCGTCAAGAAAGCTCAGGATGGCCGGCCGGTCGTTCCATTCGATCAGTATCCCCTTGTTTCGCAGCCATCGTATTTGCCCCGCCTTGTCAATCACTCTCGCATTATATGCCTGTGGCTGCACGTGTTCCCGCATCGCCAGCGTATGATATTTCATGACCATCGCGGCATCGTCCGGATGGACAAAATCAACGATGGGCAAACTGGCTAATTCTTTCCTGGTATATCCTGAAATATCCTCGAACTTGGAATTTGAAAATTTAATTTCGCTATCTTGCGTGACGATAATACCTTCATTCGCGTTTTCAACCACGATACGGTAATTTTCTTCGGTTTTCCGCAATTCCAGCTCGATCTGACGACGCAGAACAATTTCCTCCCGGAGCTCCAGGTTTGCTTTTGTCAATTCTCTGGTGCGGACCTCGACCCGCTCTTCCAGTTCCAGGTTCGCGGCCGTCAGCTCCTCTTCGAGACGGGCACGCGCGGTGATGTCCATGACCGCGATGCGCAGATGACTGGAATTCGGTGCGTCATCAACCACGGCCTCGGTTTGCAGTTGGGCGTGGAATCGCGTGCCGTCCTTGTTCACAAGCACAAGTTCGCAAACCTGCTTGTCTTTGGACGCAAGCACTTTTTTTCGATGGAAATAGAACGTATCCTGTGAGCTGGGCGCGATGAAGCGGGAAAATCGTTGCCGGATCAAAAACGCCCTTTCAAGGCCCAAGAGTTCCGCGCCGACAAGGTTGACCTTCCTGATCAGATTTTTCTCGTCCAGGCAAAAGTATCCGACAGGGGCAAAATCATAGAGTTCTTGGTATTTGTCCCGGGACTGTTCAAGAGCCGCCTGTGTTTCACGCAGCTCCTCATTCTGGATTTCCAATTCAATCTGATGCACGCGCAGTTCATGGATCAGCTTCTGAACATCCTCGCCAGGAGCTATTTGGCCCCCCTGGAAATCCCCGGCCAGTTGCTTCTCAGCCCTGGCTCGGAGTTGGCTGCTCTTTTGCTCAGCCCGAGGCTTGGACTTTGTCATGGCTTCCTTCCTCTCCTTGACTGCTTTCCCTGGGGCGTTCGGGCTGCGGCGTGCGCGTGAGCCCGGTCAGGTCGCGCCAGACGCTATACAGGACCGTTTTGCCGCGTTCGCGATGGACGGTCATCGTGACCTCGACGGGAACGGTTTCGCCATCCAGCCGGGAATACAGCCAGTCGAAACGCAGCCTTTTTTCGGACAGGCATTGGGCGAGCAACTCCCCGGCTTTTTCCCGTGAAAGGCGGCCGTCGGGCTGACGCTCCGGCGACAGGCCGACGGCACTGGCCGCCAGCAGTTGGTCCCGGGTCATGCCCAGCAGGTCCAGGGCCGCCTGGTTGCAGTCGACAAAGCCCAGGTCGCGGCCGTTTTCCGCGATTTCAGCGATTGCGTGAGCGTCCGGCGACAATTCGTACAGGATGCGGTATTTCAGCTCGAACTCGAGTCGCGCCTCCTGGGCCTGCTTGCTCTCCGTGATGTCCACGAAGGTAATCACCGCGCCCTCGATGACGTTGTCCAGCGTACGGTAGGGCAAAATGCGCATGGAGTACCACTTGTCCTCCGCGGTCCGCACCTGTTCTTCTTTGGGGATCAGGGTGTCCAGCACGGCCTGGACGTCCTGGGAAAGGCGGCCGTAGTCTTTCAGATTGGAGACGATGTGGCCCACGGGCCGCCCCACATCGGAGAGGATCAGGTTGATGAGGCGGGTGGCGGCGGGGGTGAAGCGCAAGATGCGCAACTGATGATCGACGAACACTGTGGCGACGCCCGTGCCGGCCAGCAGGTTGTTCATGTCGTTGTTGGCCCGGGACAGGTCGGCCACTTTGGTCTGCAGCTCGGAATTGACCGTGACCAGTTCCTCGTTGACCGATTGCAGCTCCTCCTTGGAAGTCTCCAGCTCCTCGTTGGTGGACTGCAACTCCTCGTTCACCGACTGCATCTCTTCGTTGGAGGACTTGAGTTCCTCGTTGGAGGTTTCCAGTTCCTCATTGACGGCCTGGAGGTATTCCTCCTTGGCCCGCAAGGCCTGTTTGAGCGCCGTGATGCGGGCATCCACGGCGAGCTTGTCGAGCCCGTCACCGCTCAGGTCGTCTTCCAGGCCGCGGTCCTCGGTCTGGACATCGCCCGCCGAGCTCTGATCTCCGGCCTCCGGTTTCTCCGGCACGTCCTGCAGAATGACCAGAAACAGAGACGGCTTGTTGGCGGCGGGCTTGTCCCGCGCCAGTTCGCCCATTCTCGGGTCCACCGGACGCACGGTCAGGTCGACCGTGCGGAAACTGCCGTTGGTCTTCACGCGCAGGCCCGGCAAGCGCACGGTTTCCAGAGTTCCGGCGGCCTTGTTCAGGGCAACGGTCAAATCATGCTTGAGCCCTTCACGGGCCATTTTGATGATGTTGCTCACACCGGCCTCGCCCGGGGCCGGTTCCAGGTACATGCCGGTGCGACCGTGCAGATAAAGGATGTCGCCGTCGGCGGTGACCAACGCGCCGGCCGGAACGACCTCTTGCAACAGCGCTGTTTCGGTCAACTCGCGCAGCGGCAGTTTCGCGGGCACCGTCGTGCGTCCGGCGGATCGAAGCGGAACCTCCTCCATCGTCCCGACCATGGGCGGCAGGAACCGACCCAGGGCCGCGCGCTGTATGCCGTGAAAATTTTCCCTGCGCTGGTAGATCTTGGCCTTGTTGGCCAATCCGACAAAGAGATCCGCATGCTCGCCCACGGTCTCGGAGGTGCCCAGAAAGAGAAAGCCGCCCGGGTTGAGGGCGTAATGGAACAGGGGGATCAGCTTCTTCTGCAATTCACTACCCATATAGATCATCAGGTTGCGGCAACTGATCAGGTCGAGCTTGGAAAAAGGCGGGTCCCTGGTGACGTTCTGTTCGGAAATGATCAACAGGTCGCGGATGTTCTTGCGAATGCGGTAGGCGGGCGGATTCCCCTCCGCGTCGCCGGGTTCCGGCGTGAAAAACCGCGCCAGCCGCTCCGGCGTGATGTCGGTGCCGATGCTGGCCGGATAGATGCCGGTACGGGCCACGGCCACGGCCTGGCTGTCGATGTCGGTGGCAAAAACCTGGAGCTTGAAGCTTTTCCGTTGCTCCTCCAGATGCTCCCGCAGGAGGATGGCCAGGGAATAGGCCTCCTCGCCGGTGGAACAGCCCGGCACCCAGACGCGGATCGTCGCACCCGCCGACCGACCGGCGAAAAGCTTGGGCACGACCAGCTCCTGGAGGGCCTTGAAGGCCGCTGGATCACGGAAGAAACTGGTCACGCCGATCAGCATGTCCCGGAAAAGCGCCTCGGTTTCGGTCGGCGTCGCCCGGATGAACTTGACATAGTCGTCCATGCTTTCGATCTGCTGGACGGCCATGCGCCGCTCGATGCGCCGCTGAACCGAGGAGGGCTTGTATTGGGAAAAGTCGTGGCCCACCTGGCTGCGCAGGAGCACGAAGATCTTGTTCATCGCGTTCTCGACCCTGGAGGTCGGCGTCGTGGGCTTGGGCGGATGGCCGAAGGCATGGACCGTATATGCGATAAGCTGGGCAGGCATCTCGGCCGGAGGCAGCACGAAGTCCACCAGTCCCGTGGCGACGGCGCTGCGCGGCATGCCGTCGTACTCGGTGGACGCTGGATTCTGGGCCATGACCATGCCACCCTCGCCCTTGATGGCGCGCACGCCCAGCGTCCCATCGCTGCCCGTACCCGAAAGCACGATGCCGATGCACCGCTCGCGTTGATCCTGGGCAAGAGAGCGGAAAAAAAAATCAATGGGCAGTCGCTGGCCGCGCGGAGCCGAGGGTTCCAGCAGCTGCAGGGCGCCGTTCAGAAAGGCCATGTCCCGGCCCGGCGGAATGATGTAGGCGCAGTTGGGATGGACCGTCATGCCGTCCTCGACCTCGAAGACCTGCATCCGGGTGTAGCGCCGAATCAGGTCGGTCAGGATGCTCTTGTGGTCCGGGGCCAGGTGCTGCACCAGCACAAAGGCCATGCCGGGGTCGCCGATCGCGGGCATTCCTGAAAAAAAGGCCTCAAAGGCCGCCAGACCGCCGGCGGACGCGCCGATGCCCACGATGGGGAAGCCGCCCGGAGCGGTTGCCGCCAAAACGTCGGCGGAAGCCTCACCAGCCCCCGGCGGAGTATCGACGGTGCCCTGGGCCGTCGCCTGGGCCGCTTCTTTCTTGTTTGCTTCTTGTTTGGCCATGATATCGCCCCATTGATCATCCGTTCCGGCTTCGACGCAAAATATCCAACCGCTCCAGCACACTGCCTTTATCGGCCGCAAGCCACCTCCCACCAACCACCGCCGGGGGGCAAAATCCCTGTTTGCACCCGACCCTATTCTGATTTACCGATATATGTCCGTTTTTTCAAACAAAGGCAAACGCCGGGGCCAAGGACAACCCAGGGCGGCAAGTTCGCGGGCGGACACTTTCTTCATGTACTCCGCCACCGCCCGCGGGCCGCGATCCAGCGCTCGGACCCGGCGGCCGCGAGCAAGGGGACCAGAACGACCAGGAGGGCGGGCCAAACCTCGGAAAAGCCGAGCACGGCGGAAAGCTCGGTTCCCAGCGTCAACCACAAAAAGACGGGCATAAACAGCAACTGCGAAAGCAGATTCAGCGGGGTCACCGCTATGGCCCGGGCCGCGTTCCCGCCGCCCAACTGGCTGAACGTGATGAACCAGTCCGTGCAGGGCACGAAGAGAACCAACAGGACGCCCAGCCGCAAGGCCGGATCCGGAGGCAGCGCCTGCACCAGGATACAGACCAGGACGGGCAGGATGAGGAAGTTTCCGGTCAACGTTGCCGCGAGAAATCGGTGGTCCGTGAATGCATCGCGCAGGTGCAGCAACGGCACCTGGATGAAGGTCGCATAGAGCAGGACGATCAAGGTCGGCCAGAGCAGGGCTTCGAAGAGGCGACCCACGCCGGGCCACGCGCTTCCAACCAACAGACCCGCGATGATCGTCGACAGGTACAACCAGACCTGACGACGTTCGAGGGTTAATCGGTCCAATGTCATGCTCCGGTTGGTATTTTGAACACGAGTGTTCGTGACGTGGAGAGTCGATTTCCCGCCCTTCCGGCATGTTGCCGGATAGGCCGAAGAGTGATTTCGCAAGGCATTCGCAATACGTTTCATTTTGCTCCAACCGTATGTATCGGTCAACATACCCGAAAATAACGGCGGGAAGACGATTTACTCCGCTTGCCATCAGGGCAAGGAAAAGTTATATCGGATTTCGATATCGAAAAAAGGCGGGTTCATCATGCCACGAGAAAGCACCACGAAAATGCTGGAACACCACGACCTGCTCTCCGGCCTGGTCCGGCTGCACGTGCTCCACCACGCTTCGGAGCAGGAAATTTACGGACAGTGGATGATCGACGAGTTGGCCGAGCACGGGTATCGGCTGAGTCCGGGGACCCTGTATCCGATGCTGCACGCCATGGAGCGCAAGGGGTACCTGGTCTCCCGCACGGAAAAGGACGGGAAGGTGACGCGCAAGCACTACCGGGCCACGGCGAAAGGGCTGGAGGGGTTGGCCGTGGCTAAGGAACGGCTGCGGGAGCTTGTGGGCGAAACCATGCCGGGGCATGGGGAAGTTCGGAAACAAGGCGCTCCGGAAACCGGTTAGCAGTCCGTTGAAAAACTCCCAATTGCTGCGTCGCCGCAAAAAGTTCAAACTCTCACGTATGAATAAATACGCTTCGAGCTTGATTCGATTGCCAGGACGGCAAATCGAAAATGCGGCGAAGCTGCAGCCCGTAGGGGCCGGACACAGGACGTGTCCGGATAGCCTTTTTTGCTCCTTGCACTTGGAGTTTTTGAACGGACTGCCGGATAAGAACTTTTTCAACACCCAGGTAGGAAGGATCAACGGTGTTTGAATTCATCGACGTGCAATATGACAACATTCTGGACCTGCCGCGCCTGGTGCTCGGCACGGAACAGGTCACCTCCCTGGTGGGAGCCAGCGGCAGCGGCAAGACCACGGTGTTGCGCCTGCTGAACAAGATGATCTCGCCCACCCGCGGACGCATCCTGTTTCAGGGCGAGGACCTGAGCCAAAGGGACTCGGTCCGCCACCGTCGCGACGTGGTCATGCTTTCCCAGAGTCCGGCGATCTTCGAGGGCACGGTTGGGGACAATCTGCGGGCCGGCTCACGGTTTCAGGAAAAGGATCCGCCGGGCGACGAAGTTCTGAAGCGGTTGCTGGAGCAGGTCCGGCTGGCCAAGCCCCTGGACGAGGCGGCGGACAAGCTTTCCGGCGGGGAGCGCCAGCGGCTGGCCCTGGCCCGGGTGCTCCTGCTGGAGCCCCGGGTCTATCTGCTGGACGAACCCTCCTCGGCCCTGGACGAGGAAACCGAACAACTGATCTTCGACATGCTCACAGCCCATGTCCGGGCAGAGGGCAAGACCATCATCATGGTCACCCACTCCAGGGCCGTGGCCCGGAAGTACTCGGACACGATCATCGAGATGTCCGGAGGGAAAGTGCGTCGAGAGGAGGCGCGTTCATGAACGACGTTATTGATCTGACCATGCTCCAGGTCGGCCTGGCCTACATCTTCGTGCTCATTGTCCTGGCCATCGTCCGTTTCCGGGGCATCGGCCGCGAGAAGGAGATCGTGCTCTCCTCGCTGCGCATGACGCTGCAGCTCGTCCTGGTCGGGTACGTGCTGGTCTACGTGTTCGACAACCCGAGCCCGTATGTCACCGGCCTGATCATCGTGGTCATGGAAGCGTTCGCGATCCACACGGTATTCCGGAAATTCCGGGACAAGCTGACCACTCCCCTGCGCAAGGTCGTGGCCTTTTCCATGTGCTTCGGCACCCTGACCTGCATCGTCTATTTCCTGCTGGTGGTGGTGCGGGTCACGCCCTGGTACGAACCGCGGTACTTCGTGCCCATCGCCGGGATGATCATCGGCAATTCCATGACCGGCATCTCCCTGGGCGTGAAGTCGCTGCTGGAGGGCATGACCATTCGCAAACATCTGGTGGAGGAAGCCCTGATCCTCGGCGCCACGCCCAAGACCGCCACCCGGGGAATCATCAACGGCGCCTTTGACTCGGCGATCATGCCGACCATCAACTCCATGGTCGGCATGGGCATCGTCTTTCTGCCGGGGATGATGACCGGCCAGATTCTCTCCGGCACCGTCCCGACCACGGCCATTGCCTACCAGATCGCCATCATGCTCGGCATCCTCGGCGCCGTGGCCCTGACCATCATCACCATGCTTCAGTTGGGCTGTCGCACGTTTTTCAACAAAGAGGACCAGTTGCTGTGAAACGAACGCCGTCAGCTCAGGAACGTATTTCCGTTTTTTTGAATATCATGGAGTTCTGACGGGCTACGGCCCGTATGATTTCGCCCTGGCCCTGACGGGGTTCGTGCTGCTGGAAAAGTGGAAAGCACCGTCCTGGGCCGTGGAGATCATCTCCGCACTGGGCGGCTTGTTGATCAGCCTGGCAAGGGGAGCGGCATTGTAATGCAGTGCCACGGATGGACAGGCTGGAGTCGGCTGGCCCTCACGCAAACGGCATGAGCAGCAGCTTGCGGAGTTTTTGGAGGCTCGGGTCCCGGAAGATGTTCAGGCCGATGGGCATGTGTTCGTGGCCCTGGACGGGCTGGTCCTGGTAGGTGCGGAACAGGCGGTCCCACCAGGGGAAATTGAACCCGAAGTTCCTGTTCGCCTCCTTCATGTTCGTGGAGTGGTGGACCCGGTGCATGTCCGGCGTGACCACCAGCCGCCGCAGCCGGGCGTCCGCGGCCAGGGGCAGGCGGATGTTGGCGTGGTTGAACATGGAGACGCCGTTGAGCATGATTTCAAAGACGATCACCGCCAGGGCCGGCGGGCCCAGGACGAGCACGACCAGCAGCTTGAGGCCCATGGACAGGATGTACTCCAGGGGATGAAAACGGACCCCGGTGGTCAGGTCGAAGACCGTGTCCGCGTGGTGCACCCTGTGGATGCGCCACAGGGGTATCCAATAATGAAAGGCCCGGTGCTGGAAATAGATGACCAGGTCAAGCAGCAGCAGGCCCGCGATGAACTGCGCGGGATAGGGAAGGGGCACGCTGTTCAGCAGCCCCCAGCCCCGCTCCGTCGCCAACAGGGCCAGCCCCACGGGCAGGACCGGAAACAGGACGCGCAACAGCAGCAAGGAGCCCGCGACCAGGCCGAGGTTGCCCACCCAGCGGATCAGGCGCTGGGGAGGCGTTCGCCGACGAGGAAAGAGGTGCTCGGCGACCCCTAAGAGCAGCAAAGCGCCCGCGAAAAACGCCAAACGCCACCAGTGTTCGTGTTCCATGCGCTTGGATTACCAGAAAAACAGTTGAGTCGACAGCCAGTTTTGCAAGATGTCGTTGAACTCACGCCGGACCGCCGGTCAGGAAAAAAAACGGCCCAGGAAGCCTTTTTTCACCTTTTCCGGTTCCGGCAGGCCCAGGTGGCGGCAGATGCGGCATTCCAGCTCGTGTTCGTCCACGTCCTTGCCCTCGACCACAATTTCGTCGTTGACCATCACCGCCGGGGCCGCGGGCAGGTCCTGTTCATAATACTCGTCCGTATGGTACTCGTCCTTGGGCTTGGATATCGTCTCGATTTGCACGTCGTACTTCATGCCCAGCCTGGGCATGATTTTTTGAAAATGCTTTCACGGGCCGCCATTGGGCTCATTCAAAAAAAAGCGCACAAGTGCCATTTCAGTTGCCTCCTTGGGTTGATCCCTTCGCGTCCAGGCGCTCCCGCACCGCGGCGAGAATCCGGTCTTCCTCCAAAAAACCGCCGCTGATCAGCACCCGGTCGTCGATCATGATCCCGGGCGCCGTCGGCAGACCGAGGCTTCGATAGGCCTCGGCCTGAAACTCCTCGCGGGGTTTGGAGACGATCTCCGTTTCCACGCCGTTAAGCTCGCCCAACCTGGGCAGCACGGACAGATAGTGCTGTCAGGTTTTGCCCCGGGGTTCATTCAGAAATAAACGCACCTTGACCATGATCATTCCTCCCGTGAATCGGGGTTGAGCAGTTGATCCATGCGCCGGGCAAAGGCCTCGGGCTCCAGAAAGTCCACCAGCCGCAGGTCCGGGCGCTCCCGACCCCGGGCGTCGAGAAAGACGATGGTTGGCACCCCGCGGACCCGGTACTCGCGCAGCAGCCGCTCATGCAGCGGATTGCCGCCCCGGGTCACGTCGATCTTGATCATGACCATGTTCCGGGCGCGTTCCACCACTTCCGGATGGTGGAATGTCACGGCTTCCAGCTCCCGACACGGCGCGCACCAGGTGGCGTAGAAGTCGATGATGACCGGCTTGTCCTGTTCCCGGGCCTGTTCCAGCAGTCTTTCGGAATAGGGCTGCCACTCCACCCCGGTGCCGCGCATTGCCCAGGATCCCACCAGGAGCACGGCCAGGAGCAGCCCGGCCACGCCCACGCCGTTCTTGATCCAGGGGAAAGCCCGAAAGGTTGCCGTGGAGCGATCCACCCAGGCCAGATGCACGGCCGCGGCCAGGGCCACTCCGGCCATCAAAAACAGGCCCCAGGGCTCGCCCAGCACCGGGCGGACGAAATAGGCGGCCATGCCCACCAGAACCCAGCCCATCAGCTTGCGCACCCAGATCATCCATTCCCCGGAGCGGGGCAGGCGCTGGAGATTGCCGGAAAACACGGCCAGCACGAACAGCGGGATGCCCAGCCCCAGACTGAGGGTGAAAAAGACCACAAAGCCGATCCAGGGGCTGCCCATGGTCGCCACCCAGGTCAGCAGGCCCAGGACGAACGGGCCGATGCACGGCGCGGCCACCACGCCCAAAGTCAGGCCCATGAACAGGGTGCCCACATACCCGGCCCGGGACTTGGACGCGGCCCGGGTCAGGGCCGCGGGCATGCGCAGCTCCCAGAAGCCGAACAGGCTCATGGCAAAGGCCACCAAAACCAGGGCGATGACCCCAAGGACCAGAGGGTTCTGGAGCAGCCCGCCCATCAAGCCCCCGGTCATGGCCGCCACCGTGCCCAGGATGGAGTTGGTCAGGGCCAGTCCGCCGATGTACAGCAGCCCGTGGGCGATCAGCCCGGCCTTGCCCTGCTCGTCCCGCCCGGCGAAATAGGACACGGTAATGGGGATCAGCGGATAGACGCAGGGCGTCAAATTCAGGGCCATGCCGCCGAAAAAGATGCCCAGCAGGGTCCAGACCATGGCCCATCCGGACAAGGGGCCCGGCGCTTCCGGAGCAAACGGGGCCTCGGCGTGGCCGTCGTCGAATTCAGTCAGTGAGGCGGCGGTGGGGTAGCCTTTCTCCTCCCACTCCTGGAAACCCAACGGATCGCGATAAACATTCACATACTCCAAGGAAACGGCCACCCGGGCCGCCGAGTCGCTGCGGACTCATGCCAGACCGTCTCAGTAAAAGACGACGGTCCGCTCCTTGTCCTCGCCCAGGACGGCCCGCAGATCGTCCTTCTTGCTCCATCTGGCCCACCAGGTGGGTTCCATGGGAAAGACCACGGCCCCTTCCATGTGCCCGGGAGCGAACTCCCATTCCTGGCGGGTGTCCACCAGGAGCAGGTCCGGGTCCGTCTGGTACAGCTCCCAGAGCTCGTCCGTGGTGACCACGCCGTATCCGCCGCGCTCGGCCTGGGCCAGGACGTCGTCCCAACTCGCCTCTTGCGGCGTCACGGCCCGGCTGGTCAGCCACAGGGCGCTTCCAACCGCGATCACGAAAACAAGCAGTCCCAGTACGATGCGTTTCGGCATGACGACCTCCCAGGGTTTGGAGTGCGGCTCAATCAATCCGGCGCTCGTGCCGCAGCTTGGCCAGGAGAAAATTCGCCCCGGAGCGGGAAAGCCCAACGGCTTCGGCCACCTGATCCGCTTCCAGTGTGCCCGAGCGGGCCATGTGCAGCACTTCCTCCTCCAACTCTTCCAGCCAGTTCTCGAACAGCACCAGGATTTCCGGATGGGCGATGGCCATCAGCTGCCGGGAGCGGGCCACCTTGTCCACGAGGCTTTGACACATTTTTGTTGGATCGACACCTTCGTCCATGCACTCGGCCAGTCAGAGATGGACCATGCTGCTGACCTTGTCTTCCCCCTGTTCCGTGCCTTGCCCCCCGGTCATGCCGACGATGATCGCCAGACGCTGCTCGTCGGAAAGCAAGGGAAAAACGTCCGCGGCCACATCGGCCACGATCCGGGCCGCCTCCTCCGGAGGCATGTCGCGCAGGGCGTTCCGAAATTCGTTCATTGTCGTCGGTCTCCGTGGTCAAAAGGATTTCTTCTCGGCAAGCAGGGCCTGGGCCAACGCGCTCAAGGCGCATAGGATGGACAGGATTTCCTCGGATGTCAGGGTGTAGAAGATGAACGGCCCGCGCCGCTCCACCCGGACCAGCAAGGCCCGCTTGAGTTCCTTCAGGTGATGCGAAACCAAAGGCTGGGAAAGGTCCAGGGCCTCGGCGATCTGGTTCACGGACCGCTCGCCCCGGCCCAGGCAACACAAAATCCGCAGCCGGTTGGCGTCGGACAGGGCCTTGGCCAGAAAGGCCGCGTCAGCGAGTTTTTCCTGGGGGATACAGGCAGGATCGGTCATGAGCGCCCTCACAGCGAATAAACACATAAACGGACATTAATATATTAAGCGGCGGCGTGTTCGTCAAGGAAGACCGTGGAGAACATTGGCCCACGACCTCAACTCGGCATTGGAATCGGGATCGAAATCGAAGATGGCTCAAAGCCTTTTGATAACTATCGGACGGCAAAAGTTCAAATTCAGACCGCACAGAGTAGAGTTGCCACATGGCATCCGACGTATCGCGACTAGCAGCGAGCTGACAACTTCCTCTTGAAATGTGAAGGCTGTCGCCCGGGCTTGGTTAGGGGGCTTGATGGGGGGTGATCTTATTTTTTTGGGAATCGGCTCACGGCTTGACAGACTTCGCCCTCTCCGCTTATAGGCTTCCTCTTTCAGTTCTGAACGAGGAGACGGAGCGCATGAAGACATATTCCCCGACGGCGGCGGAGCTGAACCGCGAATGGTACGTGGTCGACGCCGAAGACAAGATTCTGGGCCGCTTGGCAAGCACCATCGCCATGCGCCTGCGTGGAAAACATAAGCCCGAGTTCGTCCCGCACATGGACAACGGCGATTTTATCGTCGTGGTCAATGCCGAGAAGGTCAAGGTTACGGGCGCCAAGCTGGATCAGAAGATGTACAATCGGCATTCCGGCTACATGGGCGGCCTGAAGCAGACCAATCTGCGGACCATGCTTCAGAAAAAGCCCGAGCATGTCCTGCAGCACGCGGTCAAGGGCATGCTGCCCAAAAATCGCCTGGGACGCGCGTTGCTGAAGAAGCTGAAGGTATACCCCGGCACCGAGCATCCCCATGCGGCACAACAGCCGAAAAAAATGGATTTTTAAGAGAGGTCGAGCATGAGCAGTGAATTCTTCTACGGAACCGGACGCCGGAAATCCGCCGTGGCCAGGACCCGCATCTACCCTGGAAGCGGCCAGATTCTGGTAAACAATCGACCCTTTGACGAATATTTTCCCCGGGCCACTCTGCGGATGATCGTGCGCCAGCCCTTGAACCTGACCAAAACCCTGGGCAAGTTCGACATCAAGGCCACCGTGGACGGCGGCGGCGTAGCCGGACAGGCCGAGGCCCTGCGCCACGGCATTTCCCGTGCACTGCTGGCCTTTGACGTGGAACTGCGGGCAACTCTGAAACGCGCCGGCCTGCTGACCCGGGACGCCCGGATCAAGGAACGTAAAAAGTACGGCCTGCGTTCCGCCCGCGCCCGGTTCCAATACTCCAAGCGGTAATCTCCGCCCCTTTCGACATTTTTCCAGGCGGATCTCTCCAGAGAGGTCCGCCTTTTTATTTTTGAGCCGCTTTTCTATCGTTCGATTTCACGACCATGCCGTTTTCCACGATCTGGAGCCGCCTGCGATCTCGCATCGCCAGCCGAGCCACCCGACTTGACGGAAAAAACCGCCTACCCGTGCGGCTGGGAAGCAATCGCATCTACATTCTGCCCACCAAAGCCGGAGTCGCCTTCTTCATCTTACTGGTAGTCCTGCTGCTGATCTCCATCAACTACAACAACCCGCCCGGCTACCTCCTGACCTTCCTGCTGGCCGGCATCGCCCTGGTCGGCATTTTTCACACCCATCGCGGCCTCTCCGGGCTGCTGATCGCGCCTGGATCTGCGTTACCGATCTTCGCGGGCAGCCGGGCGGAATTCCCGGTCATGGTCGCCAATCCCAGCCGGTGGCCGCGTCACGGCATCCAGGTCGGCTGGGCCCGTGTCGAAACCGGACCTTTGAAAGACGTTCCCGCCGCCGAGGAGCAGACCTTTCTTCCGTCCTTGCCAGCGGCCAACCGAGGGGAACTGCGGCCAAAGCGGGTCGTTATCGCCACGGTTTTCCCCCTGGGCCTGTTCCGGGCCTGGTCCTGGGTCGCCCTGCCCTTGCGCTGCATGGTATACCCGGCCCCAGCCCCGAGGGCTTCCCTCCTGGATCAACACAACGCTGCTCCGGACCAAGGCGGGGAACGGCCGCGTGCGGGAAATCCCCTGGAAGGCGAGGAGTATCATGGCTTGCGAGCCTACCAGCCAGGCGACCCCTTGCGAAGGATCGCCTGGAAGGCCGTAGCCAGGGGGTCGGAGCTGGTGTCCAAAGAATTCGGCGGCGCCGCGAACCTGGAGGAAATCGTGTTGGACTGGGACAGGCTGCCCGATGAGGAGATCGAGGCCAAGCTGTCCCGGCTCTGTCGTCTGGTGCTGGACGCGGAGGTCTCCGGACGCTCCTACAGCCTTCGGATTCCCGGCAAACGCATTCCAACGGGCAACGGACCTCGCCAGATGCACGCCTGTTTGACGGCCCTGGCGCTTTTCTCCATGCTTGATGCGCAGACACTTGACGAGGCGCCGCGATGATGCTCCGTGCCTTGCGAACCCTCCTGCGTGATCCCCACGGCTCCTGGCTCTGGATTCTCGGTCCGGCCCTCCTGGCCTCGCTGCCGCACTTCGCCAGGTATCCAGCGTGGATAGGGCTGACCTGCATTGGGTTATGGACCCTGTGGCTCTCCACCTTGCGGCACCCAAAATTGAAGCCGCCCAGAATGATTCGGTTCGCCTTGACCCTGGGCTGCGTGGGCGGCGTCTTCCTCAGTTTCGGCTATTTGCTGGGACCGGAACCCGGCACGGCCCTGCTCCTGCTCCTGCTGGCCCTGAAGCCCCTCGAAGCCAAGGGACGCCGGGATCAGATTCAAATTCTGTTCATGACCTACCTGCTGGTGCTGCTCCAGTTTCTGCACAGCCAAAGCCTGCTGGTGGCGGGATACATGATTCTGGTCGTTCTAATCGCCACGGCGGCCCTGGTTGGCGTATCCCACCCAGCCAGCCAGACAAATCCGCGGTTTCGGCTGCGCCAGGCTGGGATCCTGCTGCTCCAGGCCCTGCCGGTAATGTTGATCCTGTTCGTGCTCTTTCCCCGGCTGCCCGGCTCCCTTTGGGGCCTGTTCCAGACCCCGAGAACCGGTCTGACCGGGCTGAGCGACACCATGAACCCCGGAGACATCAGCGAACTGCTGCAATCATCGGAAGTGGTCTTCCGGGTCGCCTTCGTCGACCAGCCGCCGACGGTGAGCCGAATGTACTGGCGGGCACTGGTGCTCTGGGAAACGGACGGTCGGGCCTGGCGGGTCGGCGAACCCGACCGGGCATCCGATCATAAGTATGAGCGAGACTTCGATTCATGGCGGGTCCGGGCTCTAGGCGAACCCGTGGAATACGTCCTGACCATGGAGGCCCATGATCAACGCTGGCTTCCGGTCCTGGAAATGCCGCTGACGAAAGGCTGGGGTGGGCAATTGAGTTCATCGGCGGAGGCATCGTCGGAGATGATCCACGAAACGCTGCCGGACACGGAAACGGAGACACCTGGGGTCACGGCTGAAGAACTCGAACCTGCTCCGGACTTTCGGATTGAGATTCGCGAAGAGCTGCGTCGTCGCGCCCGGTTTCAGCTCCAGGCCGCATTGGAGTTCGAAACCAACGCCCCGACGCGGCTGGAGCGCCGTCGCGCCCTGGCGTTGCCGCCCTCCGGCAACGAGCGGGCCAGGGAACTGGCCCGGAAGTGGGTCGAGACTTCAACGGAAGAGCGGGCTGTAGTGGACCAGGCTTTGTTTTTTTTCCGCGACGAGGCCTTTGGCTACACCCTGCGTCCGCCCTTGCTGGGCAAGGAGGCCGTGGACGATTTTCTGTTCCGGACCCGGAGCGGGTATTGTGAGCATTATGCGTCGGCCTTCACCTTCCTGATGCGCGCGGCCGGCATTCCGGCCCGGGTGGTCGTCGGCTATCAGGGCGGAGACCGCAACCCCTTGGGGGATTACTTCGTGATCCGCCAGTACAACGCCCATGCCTGGAGCGAGGTTTGGCTGGAGGAAACCGGCTGGACCCGTGTGGATCCGACCACGGTGCTCGCACCGGAACGAATCGACGTGGGCGCCGGGGCCCTGGTGCCGAATATCGACATGCCCAGGATGCTTTCCAGCCGGGAAGTGGGGTGGGTGATCAACGCCTGGCGTGGCCTGACCCAGGGATGGGACGCGGCCAATACGCTTTGGAACCAATGGGTCCTGGATTTCGACTTTGAACGGCAGCGCCGTTTTCTGGAGCGTTTCGGCCTAGCCGGAACGACCCGCCTGGAACGCTTCGGCCACCTGGCCCTGGCTCTGAGCCTGAGCTTCGTCGCCGCGGCCCTGATCTATGGCGTGATTCTGCTCCGGTCCCGTCCGCCCGAGGACGCCCTGGACAAGATCTATTCCAGGTTCTGCCGCCGTCTGGCCAAAATCGGCATCCCCCGCTTGCCCCAGGAAGGCCCACGGGATTTCGCCCTCCGTGCCACCGGAGTGCGCCCGGATCTGGCAGAGCCGATCACTGCCATCAGCGAGGGCTATATCCAGTTACGCTATGGGGAGTCTCCGTCGTCCGGCCGGGACGCAGGCTCTCTCAAGGCCCAACAGGACGAATTGATTCGGATGGTTCGGGCATTTCGCCCCAAACGGGCCTGACGGGTGTCGCTGGAAAAGCGAATCCTAAAAAAACCGACCAGCGCTGTCTTCCAGGGTCCGTCCCTGAAGGGCCGAGGCGGCCAGGCGGCCGTAAAGGCCCTGGGGGTCTTCGGCCTTCAAGTTTTCCAGAACGGCCTTCCATTCGGCGTGGTTCTGGGCACGCTGGTAGAGTTGAGCCAAGCGATAGCGACTCATGCTCCAGTCCGGGTCGGAGCGATCGATGAGCTGATCCAATTCCAAGGCCCAGGCCAGGGCTTCCTGAAGCCGGCCGGTGCGCCCCGTGACCTGGGTCAGCCAGGTTACGGCATCTCTGATCTTGCCCGGGTCCTCCCGGTCCAGCAGCAGCAGGCTCAGGGCCTCCTGGGCGTAGAGGTAGACGCGCTCGAAGTCTTCCTCCTGCATGGCCGTGCGGGCCAAGAAGTACAGAGAGTAGCCGCGTTGGGCGTCGCTCAGGCCGAGGTCCTCGGCCAGTCCCCGCCAAAGCGGCCGGGCTTCCTCGGAACGGCCCAGATTTTCCATGGCCAGAGCCACGGAATAGGTCAGTTCCCGCCGCTGCGCCTCGGGCAGTTCCTCCCGAAATGGAGCCAGGTCCACGATCCGCGCCCACTCCTGCTGCTCCAGAAAAATCCCCAAAATCAACTCCAGAGCCGCTATTTGCAGTTCCTTCGGCGTGTCCTCCCGGAGGTAGGGCCGGGCCAAGGCAATGGCCTGTTCCATCTCGCCAGCGGTCCAGTAGGCCATGGCCAGGCCAAGTTGGGTGCTCGGGGACAGATCGTCCAGCAGATCGTGCAAAAAGACGTTCTCGCGCCACTGCTCCAAAATCTCAGGATATCGTCCGTCCGCGGCGTTGCGTTCCACCAACTGCGTGAAGGCCTCGACACCCACTTCAAGAGCCTTGGGGACCAGGGAGTGGTTGGGTTGGTTCTCCAAAAACTCACTGACGACCATCAAGCTGTCTTCGAGTCGATTATTCCATATCTGCCAGATGGCCAGCTTGATCGTGGCCACCGCGGCCAGAGGGCTGTCCGGGTGTTTGGAAATAATTTCAGAATAAACCTCCGCGGCCCTGCGAATGGCGAAGATGTCGTCCAGACTGGGTTCGTCATGGATTCCACCCTCCACCAACCGCATCTTGGCGATCAGCCCGCCCTCCTCGTCCGGAAACAACTTCGCGGCCCTTTCAAAGACTCGTTTGGCCGGATCCGGCTGGCCGGAAAGCAGATAAATGTCCCCGATTCGGGCCAACAGCATATCAGCATCCGGCGTATCCGGAATCAGGTTGTAGTAGGTCAGCAAACGCTGCTTCGCGGATTCCAGGGCGTTGACGCGCAAGGCGATGATTCCGGCCAACTCCAGCAACTCGGGTTCATCGATGTAATACCTGGGCCAACGCTTCTCCATAAAGTCCATGACCTGGAACGCCTGTTCGTCATAGCCCAGAGCGTTCAAGGCCTTGGACAACCCTACCGAGGACTGCTGGGCGATGGAGTGCTCCGGGTGATTCTGGACCACGATTTGAAAATAGTCCGCGGCTTGGTCGTAGTCCCCCCGTTCCAGAAAAAACTGCCCGAGATAGTACTCCGTGGTGGGCACCACGGGGTCATGGGGATAATCGCGCTTCAGCACGTTGAAATAGGCCTTGGCTTCCGGCAGGTTGTTCACCCGCAAATGGAGTACACCCAGATTGCGCAAGGCCAGCGGGGTTCTGCGGGATTTCGGATTGAAATTCATGGCCCGCTCATAGGCATGGGCAATGGGGCCAAAATTGTCAGCCAGCTCATCCTGGTGCAGCCCGAACAAGGCGTCGCCGATGTTGTACAACACCTCCTCCCGCGCCGTGTCCGACAAGTCCGGAATGTTGGAAAGAACCCGCAGGGCATCGATGGCCACATCAAACTCCGAGTTCATCATCGCCGCTCGGGCCGCTGCCAATAACCTCTGATGCTGTTTGTCCGGATCTTCGGCCCGCTCCGGAATGGAAGGACTGGAGAAGGGCGTCGGCTCCGGAACCGCCTCCACACCGGAAGCAGGCTCGGCGTCTTCCTCGTGCTCCGTCTCGGCTTCTGCCACGGGCTGACGAACGATGGGTTGACGCATCAATGGTTCAGGCGGCCGAGCGACATCGGGCGGAACAGTCACTGGTTCCGCTGGTGGTTCGCTCGGCGATTCGGCCTGCCGCTCAACGGACCGTTCAGCGACCGGAGCCACGGGGACGGATTGTTCCGGGCCGACGCGGGAAATCGGCGAGCGAATCGCGCCCGGGGCCTGGGCTTGGATACGCGATGGAGCAGTATCCGGGTCGGGCGAATCAACCTGTGCGGGAGCGACGGAGCGAATCGGTGCACGGATTTGGGGCGTTTCTTCCGAATCCGCCGGAATCAGAGCGGCCATGGAGATCGGGGCGACGGCTTCATCACCCGGACGCTCCTGCAATGGTCGGCGGACCTCCTCCGTCACGCCTTCGGGGGATGGCTCCACCCTCGGGACGATCCGTTGGTCGGGCGTCCCGCTCGGTTCAGTGGCAGTCCGTGTTTGGGAAGGAGGTGACGGAGCAACTGCGGAAGGTTCCGGAGGGCTTGTCGTCGGGACCTCTGAAGGTTCGGGAACACGTTCGGAAGATGGTCCCGGCCGAGCCTGAAGCGTTGGAGGTGCTGAGGGGGATGCTTGGCGCGGGGCGGTTTCCCGCCAGCGATTGCCCAAAGAGTCTGGGAAAAAATCCACCAGCAGCAGCCCGGTGGAGGGATTGAATTGCGAGACAAAACCGAAGGCCTCGGTGCTTGTGCGGACCAAGAGGCCGGTGGGCTCCCGGAGAAAAGCCGTCAGCAGCCGCGCCCCGGCGGGAGAGGGAAGGTCAAGATCAGCCAGCTCGCTTTGGCTCACGCCGGGCAGGTCCAGGCGGACGACCTGGCCTTCGACCCGACGCACCAAAGGAACGGTCGAAGTCGTCGATATGTCCACCGGCAACCGCAATTCCACCTGCTCCCGCTGTGGATACTGTCGCAGACTCATCTCCAGGGCCAAGGCGGGTCCGCCCCCGAAAACCAGGACAAATGCCGCCGGAACCCCGAACATGATCCAGAACGCAATGGACAAACTCCAGACTGATTCCGCCGATACGGCCCAACGGAGTCGCCCGAGTCGCGGACATCGCCGTGAAACGGCTGCAAGGGGCTGGCAGGAAAATACGGGCATGGTGTTCAAGTCCGCCAAAGGGGAGGTTGCGCGACGAAGGGGTGCATGGTGGCACGGCTCAATGCAATGCTTAGCAAAAAGCATGCTGAACCATGAAGAGAAGGAAGAAAGTAACTTCTCAAAAAGGCCGGGCATTGCCTGAAAGCCCCATTGATTCTGGATTCCCGCCTGCGCGGGAATGACTTGAGATGGCACGTTCTCTCAAGCTTGTCATGCCCGCGAAGCCTGTCCTCGTACAGACGGGGAGCGGGCATTCAGGCCATGCTTGCCACATTATTTTTGAGCAGTTACGGAAGAAATAATCTCCTTCCTCAGCCAGGCAAGGTCGAGGCCGTCGTCGTGCTCGCGGTCAGCCGTTGGCGGCGTTACGCTTCTTGAGCTTTTCGATCAGCGTTGTCCGCTTGATTCCCAGCAGTTCCGCAGCCTGATTTTTGACGCCCCCGCACTCCTCCAGGGCTTCCTGGAGCAGGCGGTCTTCGATCTCGTCCATGAACTCCTTCAACCCTCTGCTCTGATCGCGTAAATCCACCAGGGTCGGCCAGGCAAAGCCCTCCAGGGCGAGTTTCGGCTTCCGCTTCGGGACCTCATGGCCCACGAACTTCAGGATTTTTTCGGGTAAATCCTCTGGAGCGACTTCACTGTTCTCGCACAAAATAGAAATGCGCTCCATAAAATTTTCCAGTTCCCGGACATTTCCAGGCCAAGGGTAGGCAATCAGAAAGTCCTGGGCCTGGGACGTCAAACGCAACACCTCGCGCTGTTTTTGCTCGCAGAACACGTTCAGAAAGTGCTGCCCCAGCAAGATGATGTCGTCGTAGCGTTCGCGTAGCGGGGGAAGATGGATAGGAATCACGTTCAGGCGATAGAACAGATCCTCCCGGAACCGCCCCTGGGCCACCTCCTGCTCCAAGTCCCGATTGGTGGCCGCGACGATGCGCACGTCCACCTTGGTGGTCACGGTCCCGCCAACCCGTTCAAATTCCTTTTCCTGGATCACTCGAAGGATCTTCACCTGTAGGGTCAGGTCCAGCTCCCCGATTTCATCCAGAAAAATCGTCCCACCGTCAGCTATTTCAAAGCGGCCGGCCCGGGAACGGATGGCGTGGGTGAAGGCGCCCTTCTCATGGCCGAAGAGTTCGGATTCGATCAGGTCCCTGGGAATGGCCCCGCAATTGATGGGCACGAAGGCCTTGCCTTTACGCTTGCTGTTGGCATGCAGGGCGCGCACCAGCAGCTCTTTTCCCGTCCCGGATTCACCGGTGACCAGTACAGTGCTGTCCGTGGGCGAGACTTTGCCCAGCACGGCGAACACCTGCCGCAGACTGGGGCTCTCCCCGATGATTCCGGTCCGATCAACGCCCATGGCGACATGCTCCTGAATGCTCTACTGAAAAGATGCTGGAAAAACGGCCCTTCACCCAAAGCCTTAATACGTGTCAACATTCTGACACAAAGTCAAGCCTCTGAACGATTTTCAAGCCCGACAAAGAAGCACAATAGTAGTGCAGGCATCTTGCCTGTCTGCCCAGGTTTTTGGGGCTATTATGCCAATTCTAATTCAACAATGCGCTATTCTCATGAAATAATACAGTTATCTTGACAGACGTTGTTATCGGGGTCGGCGTCGGGATCGGTATTGGGATCGATACTGTTTGTTCGCCATTAACAATAATTCGATCCCGATACCGATTCCGACGCCGACAACGGCATTGCTCCGTGCTGAGTAGGCAGACAGGATGCCTGCCCTACTGAAAAGGGCTGCCCGGAGTTTTTGAGCAGTTACAAAAAATAAAACCCGCGCGCGGCGAACCGCGCGCGGGTTGAAAAACCGGCGAGAGTGTGCGCTATTTGGTGTAGATCTTGATCTGGTTGGTGGACAGTTCCTTTTGTCCCGGCGTTCTCTGCCCCGAGGTGATGATCACGTTGTCCCCGGGCTGGAACTCCGGATAGTCCTGCACGAAACTGGTGGCACGGGCCATGTGGCTTTCCAGCTCGGGCTTCACCAGCCGGGGATGGACTCCCCAGACGAAATTCAGGGCTCGCAGGGCCCGGTCGTCAGTGGTCAGGGCGTAGATGGGCCGGGCTGGTCGACGGCTGGAAATCAGTCGGGCGGTGGTGCCGGTGGAGGAATGGCAGACCAGGGCCTTGCTCTCGGCGTTGTCCGCCAGTAGGCAGGCGGCATAAGCGAGGTACTTGCCGGGATTTTTTTCCTTCCTGGGGAAGTACGGCTCGCCCAAACGCTCCAGATAATAGGCTTCGGCGTCCCTGGCGATGTCGTGCATGTAGCGCACAGCCTCCACCGGATTGTTGCCCACCGCGGTCTCCTCGGACAGCATCACGCAATCCGCGCCGTCCAGAATGGCGTTGGCCACGTCCGTGCACTCGGCCCGGGTGGGAATGGGATTCGTGACCATGGACAAGAGCATCTGAGTGGCGACGATGGCCGGTTTCTGGGCATGGCGGCAGGCCCGGAGGATTCTTTTCTGGATGATCGGCAGAGCCGAAAGCGGACATTCCAGGCCGAGGTCGCCCCGGGCGACCATCACCCCGTCGGCCAGGGCCAGGATGGAATCCAGGTTGTCCACGGCGTTCTGGCGCTCCAGCTTGGCGATCACCGGGATCCACGCTCCCTGTTCGCGGATCACTTGCTGCAGGTCGGCCACATCCGAGGCTTCCTGCACGAAGGACAGGGCCACGGCGTCGATGCCGATCTCCAGGGCTTCGCGCACGTCCTTGCGGTCCTTGTCCGTCAACGCCTTGATCGAGAGGCTCTTGCCGGGAAAGGAAATTCCCTTGTGCGAGGTCAGATAGCCCCCGTTCTGGGCCTCCAGCTCGAAAAGTTCGTTCTCCTGAAGCACACGAGAGACGCGAAACTGGAGCATGCCGTCACTGAGGTTCACCGGCATGCCTACCTGAAGGCCTTGCAGCAGGGCCGGAATCTCCAGGCTGATATAGGGAGCGGAACCAGGGCGCTTAAGCTCCAGAGGCCCCAAAAGAACGTGGCCTCCCTTGTTCACTTGCAGAGGCGAACCATCCACGTCGCCGATGCGCACCTTGGGGCCGCACAGATCGGCCATGGCCGTCAACGGCATTTCCAGCTCCCCCTCCAGGCGGCGGATCATCTCCATGGCCGGAACGAAGAATTTGGCGTCGGCATGAGAGAAGTTCAGCCGAAAGATACGGACCCCATGTTGGACCATGGCCTTCATCACGTCGTAGTTCAACGAGGCCGGACCGAGTGTGGCGACAGTCTTGCAGTGCATTGCGATTCTCCTTTGTGGATCGAAACAAAAAAACACGGTTGTGTGGATCAGGCAAAAGCTCAGCCCCCTTCCAGGACCAGCCACCAGGACCCGGCTATCACCGCCAAGGCGGCCAGAAGCAGATGATTCTGACGAGTTTCGCTGACTTGGCACGGCCCCAACAGGGTATAGGCAATTCCCAGAACGAAACCCACCACGCAGCCCATCAGGTGAGCCCCAATGTCGGTCTGCACATCGCTGCCGAGCATGGCCAGCAGACCGAATGCCGCGCCGGCGGGGAGCAGCCAAGACCTGGCACCGGAATATTCCGTGCCCTCCACGGGAAACACCCGGACTCCGCCCAGCAGCCCCACGGCCGCGAAAACCGCCGTAGAGGCCCCGATGGAGAGAAAACCGGCCTGGTGCAGCCAGGCATTGAGCAGATTCCCGCCGGCCCCGGCCAGCACGATCAGCAGCCAAGCCGCGCCCACGCCCACTCTCCGGCACAGCAGCGTGCCGAAGACCGCGATGCCCAGCATGTTCCCAGCCAGATGGCGGGCGTCCGCGTGCAACGTCAACGCGGTCACCGTGCGCCAGTACTCGCCTTCGAGAATCCGGGCCGCGTGGGCTCCGGCCTCCATGATCATGGCTTCATGGGCCCCGTCGCGGGACGTGACCAAGTGGAAAACCAGCAGAAGCAGGGCCGCCGCCGCTCCGGTCAGGGTTCGCGGCGGCGGGGGGAGGGATGGGGCAGAACGTGGCCGGTGATCTTCCAGAAGGGGGTTTTCGAGATTGAACTCTTCGATTTCCGCCACGGCCTGGGAAGCGTCCCGTTCCAGGACTTCCAGGGTCCATCCCCACCCGGAACGGCGAAAACGGTAGGGAATGCCGACCGCGGCCAGAACCAAGGCGTATCGGTCCGCTTGGTGCGAAGTCAGATTGTCCCAGAGTGAGCGGGGCTCGTCCTGGGCGGAGAAGTCATCACGCACGCAGATCCAGGACGGTTCCGGTCATGTCGTCCCAGGCGCGGACCATGGCCACATTGGCTTCAAAGGCCCGTTCGTCCCGGATGGAGTTGACCATTTCCGTCACCAGTTCGGTGTTGCTGCCCTCGGTCAGCCCCCAGACCGTGGTCAGCACCCCGTCCTCGCCCACCTTTCCTTCAAGAGCGGGCATAAGCGGGCCGGGAGAGGTGTCTTGATCGATGCTTTGCGGCCGGACGCCGTAGCCATCCGGCCCGGTTTCCAAGGTCAACCGCGACGCCTTGAATTCCGGCGTGTTCATGTTAGCCACGTTGTTCGCCCCGATCTGGCGGGACAAACCAATGACCTGCATGGCTTGGATATTTGGAGATATCTTCATGTTCGGCTCCTTGTCCCGAGAGTTGGCGGTTCAGGGGCGGTGCCCTGCATACGCAAGGTTTGTGGGGGAAGCCTAGCCGAGTTGATCCTGTTTTTCAAATCCACGCGGGGACACCCCAAAGCAAATGTGTTCTCGACTTTCCGAAGTATCTTAATCCAATGGGTATCGAAATCGCAACCGAAATCGCAATTGAAATTCTGAACAGCCTCGAACAAACCAATCTCAAGGCATGACGGCTACAGGCATTGTGCGTGTCCGATTTCGATAGCCGATGGTGACTGTTCGGCCGGCTATCCCTTCCCCGCCTGGGCGAGAGACCGCTCTATCCGGGCGTAGGCACTGTGGTTGTGGATGGATTCCTGACTCTCTACTTCGACGCGGTACCACAAAAGTTTGTTCAGGCGTTCCAGGCCGCGGGAAACGGTGCGGACCACATCTTCCACGAAGCAGGGTTTCTCAAAAGCGTTGTCGATGATCCGTTTCTCATCCTCGCGCTTGAGCAGCGCGTAAACCGGAGAGGAGGCGGACTCCTGGGCCAGTTCAATCAGGTCTTCCAGCCAGATCAACCCCTTGTTCCGGGTCCGGATCCGGACCATGGCCCGCTGGCTGTGGGCGCCCCGGTCGCAAATGGCCAGGGAGCAGGGGCAGACGGTCATCACCGGAACCTCCACTTCAAGGCCGAACAACAGACGACCGTCCTGGTGTTCGCCGATCACCCGGCATTGATAATCCATCCGGGATCGGCTTCCGCTGACCGGCGCGGACCGTTCCAGAAAAAAGGGGAAATAAAAGCTGATCCAGGCCTTCCGGGCGTCCAGCCGGTTCTGGACGTCCCCCAGCAGGTGCTTCAAATTCGGATAGTCCAAAACGCCGGACCACGCCTGCAGGGCTTCCACGAACCGGCTCATGTGGGTGCCCTTGAAGCGGGCCGGCAAATCCACGCCCATTTCCACCTGGGCCACGGTGTGCTGCCGACCCTGGGCACGATCCAAAACCGCAAGCGGAAAGTGGACGTGCCGGATGCCGACCCGGTCGATGTCCACGGGAACCGTGGCGGGGGTGTTCTGGACGTCGTCGAGCATGCGGCCCGGTTCTACTCCAGGTTCTTGCCGGTGGTGGTCAGGTTCAAAGTGCCGTGCTTGACCCCCTTGGTGGCGGTCAGTTTCGCGCCCAAGTCGCGTAGCCGCTCGCCGGTGCCGCGCAGCACCAGAATTTCCATGCAGTTGTGGTGATCCAGGTGAACATGCTGAGAGGTCACGATGATGTCCAGGTAGTCGTGCTGCAGTTCGGTCAACTTCTGGGCCAAATCGCTTTGGTGGTGATCATACACCATGGTCAGCGTGCCCGCGGTTTCCCCGTCCAGATCCTCCCACTCCTTTTGAACCAGCATGTTGCGGATAAGGTCGCGGATGGCTTCGGACCGGGTCTGGTAGGATCGTTCATCGCACAGCTTGTCAAACTTCTCCAAAAGATCGGAATCCAATGAAACCCCAAATCGAATCGTCTTACCCATGCTCCACCTCGTTTTTTTGTGCTTCCCAGATATTGATGTTCACCGTGTACCCTTCGGTCGGCACCGCCTTGCGCGTGGCCCGACGCACCTCCCAGCCGTATTCCCGCAACAGTTCCCAGGCCCCGGAGGAGACGCTGCGCTCCGGTTCGGCCAGCCAAACGCGGCCGCCTGGGGCCAAGACATGTTCAAAAAGACGCATCAGGGGCTTTGCGAACCGCTTTTCATAAAATATATCCGCCCCCCAGATTAGGTCGAAACAGCGCGGTTTGAGTCCGGGCCACCGCCAGTCCATCTGGACCCAGAGCGGGGAGAAGCTCACTTCGTTTCCCTCGGTGTTCGCCCGGGCATAGTGCAGGGCATCCTGGATGTAGTCCAGCCCGACCACTCGCGCCCCGGCATCCGCTGCCACGCAGGCGCTCAGCCCCAGACCGCAGCCCACGTCCAGACAGGCCTTTCCCTGTATCCGGTCCCGGCACCGGTCCAGCCACTCCACCAGCAGCAAACTGGCCGGCCACAACTCCACCCAGTATGGAATTCGTTCGTCCGGCCCGAAATCCGCCTCGCCCATCTGTTGCCAAAGCGCTTCCAGGTCTCCGGGGCGATAAACGGCCCAGGACCGCTTCGCGACGTCGATCCGCAGACATTGCGCCTGGGCGATCAAGGCCGCATGGCGCGTCGGCGTGTCGCCGCGGACCGAAAACGGTACGGAGCAGGAATCCCCGGCAAAAGGCGCGGCGGTCACGAGGCGTCAGCTCCCTGCTTCGCCGGTATTTCCACGTCGCGCACGACGTCTTCGCCCTTGTTGGAGAGGATATACCCTTTCTCCTTCCTGCCGGAAGAGTCGCCGGACGAAATTTTTAGAATATAGCCATGCAAATAGAGAAACTCCAAGTCATCCGCCCGACAAGCCGCCTCGGCCTCCTTGCGAGGGAAAATGCCGCCGGACTTGCGCAGCCTGCAATAATGATAGACGTCTCGAAGAATATCCACCTGATCGGGAGTCAGGCAGTGGCGTTCCGCGTAAAGCTGGATCGCCGCGTCCAGAGAGTCCAACCGGTACTTGGCCTCCAGCTTGCGCAAGGTCCACTCGCCCTTGCGCGTCAACTTGAACCCGCGCACCTCCCCGCCGCAGGGCATCATCAAGGCCACAGCCTCCACGTAGTCGTGATCCTGCAGGCCCCGCAACTCCTTTGGATCGTAGATCAAGGCGTCCTTGAGCGGCAGACATCCCCCCTTGGAACCGACCTTGGCCAGCACGTGGATGTCCTTAAGCATGTAAAACTGATTTTCCGTCACCTGCATGAATCATCCTCAAGAAGCCGATTCGCCGCGAAAGCCCCCCAGGGCAGATTTGCTCTAACTCGCCCGCTATTTGAATCGGTATCGAAATCGAAATCGTGATCGAAATCGAGGGTCATGTCCAAGAAAAATGACATAATCATCATGGGGCTACGCACAGCTCTTTCCAGTTCCTATTTCGATTTCGATTTCGATTTCGATCGCAATTTTGACTTTGATGCGAACAGTTATTCCCTGGCAAAAGACCCTCTCAGGGATGCAATATGATTTCTTTTTGCTTATCCTCAAAGCTTGGTATATATCTTCGGTGTCGGCTTCTGGCAATGGCCGCCGCGATCTTTTTTCATCAACATGTTGGTATTGTTTCAGAAAGGAGGAATATACGATGTCCGTACGCATAGGAATCAATGGTTTTGGACGCATCGGACGGTATGTGGTGCGGCTGTTGGCTGAAAACAAGGATCTGCAGCTGGTGACGGTCAATGCCCGAGCGGACAATAAGGCCCTGGCTCACCTGTTGAAGTACGACTCCGTCCACGGACGGTTCAACGGGAACCTGGAAGCCAACGATGACGGTTTCCTGATGAACGGAAAGCAAATCAAGATCACCCGCCACGGACCGGGGGAGTGGGCCTGGAAGAACCTGGGCGTGGACATTGTCCTGGAGACCACCGGCAAGTTCACCGACCGGGAAAGTTGCCAAAAACATCTGCAATGCGGGGCGAAAAAGGTGCTGATCAGCGCACCGGCCAAGGACCCGGATCTGACCGTGGTCATGGGAGTCAATGACGGGGCCTACGACCCCTTCACCCACCATATCTTGTCCAACGCATCCTGCACCACCAACTGCCTGGCCCCGACGGTCAAGGTGATCAGCGACGCTTTCGGCTTCGACTACGGGTTGATGACCACGGTCCACTCCTACACCATGAGCCAGCGCATCCTGGACGGCTCGCACAAGGACCCGCGCCGCGGCCGGGCCGCCTGCATGTCCATGCTGCCCACCACCACCGGCGCGGCACGGGCCGTGGCCGAAGTCCTGCCCGAAACCAAGGGCCGGCTGGACGGGATGGCCATCCGCGTACCCACGCCCAACGTCTCCATGATCGACCTCGTGGTCCACACCACCAAACCCACGGACAAGGACGCCATCAACGCCGCCTTCCGCCAGGCCGCCGAAGGCCCGCTGAAGGACATTCTCGGCTATACCGAGGAACCACTGGTTTCCGTGGACTACTACGGCAGTATCTTCGGCGGGGTAGTGGACGGCCCCTGCACCAGCGTGATGCGGGACAAGATGGCCAAGGTCATCGTCTGGTACGACAACGAGGCCGGATTCTGCAACCAACTGATACGCCTGACCACCAAGGTGGCCAAGTCTTTGGGATGAGTCCCCGCTCTCGAAATCCCCTCGGACCCAGGGGGCGAAAAAGGTGAAGGCCGAAAGATGAATGGAGCGGCACGGAGAAACAGCGGCACGGAGAAACCCGAACAGCGATATTCGCCGAATGCCAGGCCCCGACGTTCACGCCTTTCCACCCTCTGGCTCCTGAATTCTGACTTCTGACTTTACACCACCCCCATGCCCGACTTCGTTCACCTGCATTGCCACACCGAATACAGCCTGCTGGACGGCGCGATCCGGATCAAGGATCTTTGCGCCAAGGCCAAGGATTTCGGCATGAATTCCGTGGCCATCACGGACCACGGCAATCTTTACGGTGCGATTACGTTCTACAAGACGGCCAAATCCTTCGGGCTGAAGCCGATCATCGGCTGCGAGGTTTACGTGGCCCGGAACAATCGGCACGACCGGGACGCCCGGTCCGCGTCCCAGGCCGGATACCACTTGGTGCTCTTGGCCCAAAACAAGACCGGCTACCGCAACCTTATCCGTCTCGTGTCCATGGGGCACATGGAAGGCTTCCACTACAAGCCGCGGGTGGACAAGGAAATCCTGGCCCAGCACTCCGAAGGGCTGATCGCTCTCTCCGCCTGTCTCAAGGGCGAGGTGCCCTACAAGCTGACCCATGAGGGCTTCGACGTCGGACTGGAGACGGCCAGGTTCTACGCGGACCTGTTTCCTGGGCGCTTTTATCTGGAAATGCAGGCCAACGGCCTGGCCGACCAAGTGATTTTGAACGAGCGGCTGCAAGAACTGGCCGAAGTAACCAAGCTGCCCCTGGTGGCCACCAACGACTGCCACTACCTGACCGCCGAGGACGTCCAGGCCCACGACATCCTGCTCTGCATCCAGACCAACGCCTGCGAGACGAGCGAAAAACGGATGCGCTTCGACACCAAGGAGCTGTACTACCGCAGTCCCGAGGAAATGGAGGCCGCCTTTGGCCACTGCCCCCAGGCCCTGGCAGCCACGGCGGAAATCGCCGAAGCCTGCGACCTGGAGCTGACCTTCAACAAGCCCCATTTTCCAGCCTACAGCCTGCCCGAGGGCATGACCCTGGAAGAGGAACTGCGCCGGGCCGCCCGCCAGGGGCTGGATGAGCGGCTGGCCAAGATCCTGCCGGGAGCGGACCGCGAGGTCTACGACCGGCGGCTGGCCACGGAACTGGACGTGATCTGCTCTCAGGGCTTTGCCGGATATTTCCTCATCGTCCAGGACTTCATCAACTGGGCCAAATCCCGGAACATCCCCGTGGGGCCGGGCCGGGGTTCCGCCGCCGGCAGCCTCGTGGCCTACGCCCTGCGGATCACGGACCTGGACCCCATCCCCTACAACCTGCTTTTCGAGCGCTTCCTGAACGCCGAGCGGGTCAGTCTGCCGGATATCGACGTGGATTTCTGCTTTACCCGACGCGAAGAGGTGCTCAAGTACGTTTCGGAAAAGTACGGCCAGAACAACGTGGCCCAGATCATCACCTTCGGCCGGATGAAGGCCCGGGCCGCGGTGCGCGACGTGGGCCGGGCCCTGGGACTGAAACCCGCGGAAACGGACAAGATCGCCAAGCTGGTCCCCGGCTCCCTGGGCATGACCATCGCCAAGGCCCTGGAGCAGGAGCCGGACCTGAAAAAGCTGGCCGAGAGCGATCCCACAGTGGGCCGGTTGATCGACATCTCCCTGCGCTTGGAAGGGCTGGCCCGACACGCTTCCACCCACGCCGCTGGCGTGGTCCTCTCGGACCGGGCCATGGTGGAGCACGTTCCGTTGTGCCAGGGCAAGAAGAAGGAAACCGTCACCCAGTGGGATATGAAGTGCGTGGAGAGTGTGGGGCTGATCAAGTTCGATTTTCTGGGCTTGAAGACCCTCACCGTGATCCAGGACGCCGTGGACCTGATCCGCGAGGGCGGCAAGACCCCGCCGGACATGGCCCACCTGCCCCTGGACGACCTCGGGACGTTCAAGCTGCTCTGCGAAGGCCGGACCGAGGGCATCTTCCAGTTGGAAAGTTCGGGGATGCGCCGGGTGCTCATGGATCTGCGGCCGTCCTGCTTCGAGGACGTGATCGCCCTGCTGGCCCTGTACCGGCCGGGCCCGCTGGAAAGCGGCATGGTGACCACTTTCATCCGCTGCAAGCACGGCCAACTCCCGGTAGAATACCTGCTGCCCCAACTGGAGCCGATCCTCAAGGACACCTACGGAGTGATCCTCTACCAGGAACAGGTCATGAAAATCGCCTCGGACCTGGCGGCCTACTCCCTGGGCGAGGCGGACATCCTGCGCCGAGCCATGGGCAAGAAGGATCCCCAGGTCATGGCCCAGCAGCGTTCCCGGTTCATGCAGGGCGTTCGCGAGAACGGCCTTCCCGAGAACAAGGCCGCCCAGATTTTCGATCTGATGGAAAAATTCGCCGGGTACGGCTTCAACAAGTCCCACAGCGCGGCCTATGCCCTGATTTCCTACCAGACCGCCTATCTCAAGGCCCACTATCCCGTGGAATTCATGGCCGCGTTGATCAGCTCGGAAGTGGACAACGCGGACAAAATCCTTCGGTATCTCAACGACTGTGGAGAGATGGAAATCCCGATCCTGCCTCCGGACGTGAACCACAGCCAGGCCCGGTTCAGCGTCGAGGCGGACAAGATTCGCTTCGGCCTGTCCGGGGTCAAGAACGTGGGGGAGGAGGCTATCCGGGAAATCATCCAAGCGCGGGTCGAAGGTCCCTATCGCGGCATTTCCGATCTTTGCCAGCGGGTCAACACCCGCAAGGTGACCAAGCGAGTCCTTGAATATCTGATCAAGAGCGGCGCTTTCGACTCCATCCACCCCGGGCGGGCCAGAGTGTTGGCCGGAGTGGATACGGCCATGGCCACGGCGCAGAAGCGGGCCAAGGAAAAGAAGCGTTCGCAAATGTCCCTGTTCTCCTGTCTGCCCGGCGGGGAGAGCATGGCCCTGGAACTGGCCTGCGGGCTGGATCCAATGGGGGAAGGACCGGAACCGGAATGGAGCGACGAGGAAAAGTCCCGCTTTGAAAAGGAAGCTTTGGGATTTTTTCTGACCAGCAACCCATTGCGTCCGTTTCGCGAGGAAGCCCGTCGGCTGGGCGTACGTACGATCCAGGAATGTCAGGAACTGTCCAAAAAAACCGAGGTTCGCTTGGCCGTGCTGATCACCGGGATCAAGGAATTCCAGACCCGCAAGGGCGACAAGATGGCTTTTTGTCAGATCGAAGACCTCACCGGCATGGCCGAGGCCACGGTCTTCGCGGACGTCTACCTGCCGGCCAAGACGCTCTTTATAAGCGACCGCCCGCTACTGCTGGAAGCCCGGATCAGCGATTACGAGGGCCGGGGGGGGGATACGGCCTCGGAGAACGCCCCCCAACAGCTCAAGCTGGAGGTGCTGCGGGCCAGCTTCCTCGACGAGGCCTGTTCCCGCAACGACGAGCCGGTACATCTGCGCATCGGACGCGCCGACCTGGCCAAGGACGACCTCCTGGAATTGCACCGACTCTTCGAAAAACACCCAGGCCAGACACCGGTCCGGGTGGTCCTGGACCTGCCCGAGGGACGATGCACCCTGCAGCTCGGGCCAGGGCATCAGGTTTCTCCAAGTCCGCGGTTCTGGAGGGACGTGGCCGCCTGGCACGATGCCGGACCGACGGCGTCCTCACCATCAGCCTGAACGGGGAATCATCCATGTCCCGAGAAATCTGGCGACTGACCGTCTCCGACCACTTCAGTTCCGCCCACCAGTTGCGCCATTATCAGGGCAAGTGCGAATCCCTGCACGGCCACAATTTCGCGGTCCAGGTTCAGGTCCAAGGCCGCGACCTGGATCCGAAGCTGGGCATTTTGATAGATTTCCAGGAACTCAAAACACTGCTCAAACAGGTCCTGGCCGAACTGGATCACCGCAACCTGAACGAACTGCCAGAGTTCGCCGCGATCAACCCCTCCTCGGAGCACCTGGCCCGGTATATTTTTCAGCGTCTCGCGGCCTTGCTGCCCGGACCCGGGGTGACCATGCACGCCGTTTCCGTGGCCGAGGGCCCCACCGCCATCGCCACGTATTCAGAGGAATGACGTGCGACTGGTGGTCCAGCGGGTCACGTCCGCTTCGGTGACGGTGGAAGACGAACGGGTGGCGGCCATCGACCTGGGACTGCTGGTCCTGATCGGGTTCGGACGCGAAGACGAGGACGAGCCGACGCCTTCCCCTATGTTGGCCCGAATGGCCCGCAAACTGGTCCAGGTCCGGATCTTCCCCAACGAGGCCGGACGACTTGACCGGGACGTGGCGGATGTGGGAGGTCGAATCTTGGCCGTATCCCAGTTCACCTTGCACGCCGACTGCCGCAAGGGCCGGCGTCCCTCGCTCCACCCGGCCGCGGAGCCCCGTCGGGCCGAATCCTTGTTCACGGCCTTTGTTTCCGAACTGGAGTCCCTGCTGCCCAACCGGGTGGCCACCGGCCGCTTCGGCCGGGAAATGGATGTGCAACTGCGCAACTGGGGACCGGTCACCCTGATCTGGGACTCCCTGGACATTTAGCTGCTTGCATCCGAGAGTACCGTGACAACCCACCACCAGGACATGCACTCAATGCATCATGGCTTGCAACAGGGCGCGGACGCCCTGATCAGCGTGATGATCGTGGACGACTCCATGACGGTCCGCCACTACCTGGAACAGATCCTCCAGGACGAGTACCGGATCCGCTCCTGTCGCGACGGCGTGGAGGCCTTGGAAGCCTACGGGGAGGAGCGTCCGGAAATCTGCGTCTTGGACATGAACATGCCACGAATGGGCGGCCTGGAAGTGATTCGCCATGTTCGCCGGGAGTTCCGGGATCAGGACCTGTTCATACTGGTCCTGACCTCCGAGGACTCCCTGGAGCAAAAATCTGAAGCCCTGCACCAGGGCGCCAACGACTATCTGGTCAAACCCTTCGACACCCTGGAACTGCTGGCCAGGGTTCGCGTCGCCGAGCGCCAAGTCCGCCTGACCCGCAGCCTGCGCAAGGCCTATGGGACCATCTACCGGGAGATCGAGGAAATTGCCCGACTACAGCGCCGCCTCCTACCCACCGCCTCCCCCCACCACCCCGGAATCACGGTCCAGAGCCTGTATCTTCCTTCATCCCAGGCCAGCGGCGACTACTTCGACTATTTCTCCCTGCCCGACGGAGGGCTGCGGTTGGTCATGGCCGACGTCAGCGGACACGGCGCCAAGGCCGCGTTCATCATGTCCATGGTCAGGACCATGATCCGCTTTTCCGGCACCCCGGGCCAAAGCCTGGCCGGCCTGGTGGAACTGCTTAACGAACAGTTACTGCGGTTCACCGGAGAAGACGGCGACTTCGTCACCCTGTTCATCGCGGACATCCGCCCCGACCTTTCATCTCTGGAATATATAAACGCCGGACACGTTCCAGGCATGGTGCTTCGTCAAGGCACCGCTCCGGAACAGTTGCCGGCGAACATCCCCGCCCTGGGCGTTTTTCCGTGCGCCGGGCACCCGAAGACCGTCGAGTTGGCAGGCGAAACCGTGCTCTTTTTCTTTACCGACGGCTGCTACGAATGGGAAGTCGGGCCAGGAGAAATCTTTGGTCTGGAACGGTTCTTGGAACGGGCCGCTACGTTCGTCGCTCGCCCGGACTGCGTCCTCGACGATCTGTTTTCCGGTTTAGGGTGTTCCAGCGCTCCTCGGCTCAATGACGACGTCAGCGCCCTGCGGGTCGGATTGCGCGGGCCGGGCCCGCGGTGAGGTCCTCCGCGATCTCCCCGCCCTCTCACGTTCAGGCATTTTTCAACAGGAGAAGTCATGGCCGACATGCAACATGAAGCAATGGACAACTGGACCAAATTATCCTTGTCAGGAAATATCACCTACGAGGCGACCCAGACGATGAAGGCCCAGGCTGAAGCCATCCTGGCGGAAATGGGCGAGAACCCCTTTCTGGTCTGCGACGTTGGCCGTGTCACGTTCCTGGACAGCTCCGGGATCGGTTTTCTGGTTTTTCTGAACAATAAAGTCCGCCAGCAAGGCGGCTGCTTCTACCTGTATCAGCCCAACGACGTGGTCCTGAAAACCCTGGATTTGGTTCAACTCCTGGCCTTCTTCGAGCTGATCGAAAACGAATCCGCACTGATCACCTGCATTCCGGTGTAGACGGGACGCCTTTTCGCCTCACGGGCGAGAGGAGATGACATGCCGTTTTTCTTGAAACATCACTTTGACCCGGATTTCAACCATCTGGACATCAAGCCCAAAGTGCGAGGCAACGAACGGGTGGATCACCTGAACCGCGACTACGTCCAAAACGTGGTGATCGGGCAGATTCTGGCCGAGCTGATCCAGATAGCCGACGACGAAGCAGGCCGCCATGATCCCCGGTTCATTCTGGAACAGCCGGTTTTTCCCGTCGGCGCAAACACCGAGGTCGACCCTGGGAACGTTAACCTCCTGCTGGCCGCGGCCAACGGATACGTCTATTACGACCCGGACGAGCGGATCTCCGTTAAAACCCTGCTCAACGTCCGCCGGGACGTGGATTACGCCACGGGCAACATTTCCTTTGTCGGAGATGTGGTCGTGCATGGTTCGGTTCGATCCGGATTCAAGGTCAAGGGCCGGAACATCCTGGTCAAAGGGACGGTGGAGGCCGCGTCCCTTGATGCCTCCCAATCCATCCGGGTGGAAGCAGGCATCAAAGGGGACAAGCAGGCGGAATTGAAGGCCAAAAACAGCATCAAGGTCAAGTTTTGCGAAAACGCCCTGATCAGTGCCGGCAAAAACGTTCTGGTGGAAAGCGTCTGCCTGCACTGCAAGGTGCTGGCGGGCAACGCCCTGGCCGTTGGCGACAGGCTGATCGGGGGCGAAGTGGTCTGCGGGCGATTGGTCCGGGTCGGCGCCCAACTGGGAGGCGGGGTGAGCACCACGACCACCATCTCCCTGGGCTATGATCCGTTTTTAATGCAAAAAATCAACGACATGGAAAGCACGATCCGGACATTGAAAGCCCGTCGGGAATCCCTTGGCGCGCGGAACAAGCAAAGCCAGGCTGAAGCGAAGCTGATTGGGGAACTGGACCACAAACTGTCGGTCCTGGAAAAGCAGCGCTTCGCCTGTTCCGAACGCATCTCCGCCTCGGATCTGGCTTCTTGCGCGGTGATCGTGCCCGGACAGATCAGGCCGGGAGTGGAGCTCAGCATCGGCCAGGCATTTTTGCCCATCTCCGACTCTGTTTCCAACGTCAATCTGACCCTGCGCGACGGAGAAATCGAAGTGACGTCCCCGGCGGAACCCAAAAAAGAGAAGGCCTCCTAGAACTATGGACATCGGAACCCTGCTCGGCCTGATCAGCGGAGTGATCTTCGTCTTCATCGCCATCATGCTCGGCGGCGACTTCATGGGCTTCGTCAACGCCCCGTCGGCGCTGATCGTCATCGGCGGCACCGTGTCCGTGACCTTCATCATGTTTCCCATGAGCGTTGTACTTGGATCCTTCAAGGTGGCCTTGAAGGCCTTTTTCTCCAGAAGTCCCAACCCCAAACTCGTCATCGACGAGGTGGTTTCCCTGGCCAACCTGGCCCGCAAAGAAAGCCTGATCGCCCTGGAGCGGGCCACAATCTCGGACAGGTTCCTGAAAAAAGGCGTACTGCTGATTGCCGACGGCACTGAGGAGCGACTGGTCCGGACCATCCTGGAGACCGAGCTCAGCTTCACCCAGCAGCGCCACCGCCAGGGCCAGGGCGTGTTCAAGGGCATGGGCGCCATGGCTCCGGCTTTCGGGATGATCGGCACTCTGATCGGCTTGGTGAACATGCTCCAGGTCCTGGACGACCCCACGGCCATCGGCCCGGGCATGGCCCTGGCCTTGTTGACCACTCTTTACGGCGCCCTGTTGGCCAATCTGGCCTTCATTCCCATCTCCAAAAAGCTGGAGGAGCGCTCCCTGGAGGAATTCACGATCATGGAAATGACCATGGAAGGGGTGATGTCCATCCTGCGCGGTGAAAACCCTCGGCTGATCCAGGAAAAGCTGGAATCCTTCGTGCCTCCGGCTTTGCGCCAATAACCGGGACTCTTTCGCGACGTTTCACGTTTTCAAGACGCTGACGCCATGCCCAAGAACACCGCACAGCCCCAGCAAGATGAAGGCGCTCCCTTGTGGATGGTCACCTTCGCCGACCTGATGTCACTGTTGCTGACCTTCTTCATTCTGGTGCTCTCCTTCGCGAACATGGACATCGTCCGTTTCCGGGAGATGCTCGGCTCCATCCAGACCGCCTTCGGAGTCCAGGTCCAGCGCCGAGAGGCGGACTACGTGGCCTTTTCCCCCTCGGAGTTCGAGCGCAAGGATCTGGAACTCAGCCAACAAAACGAGGAAGTCCTGAACATGGTCGTCCAGTTGCGGACCATCATGCAGGACGACGAGGCCTTGCAAAAAAGCTCAGGGGTGGAGGCGGACGACGAGGGGCTGGTTTTGCGGGTGGACAGCGAGTCCATGTTCGACGTCGGCTCCGCCGTGCTCAAGCCCGAAGCCGTCCCGGCCCTGGAAGCGGCCATCAAGATTCTGCGCGACTACAACATGAACCTGGTCATCCGCGGCCACACCGATAATACGCCCGTCAGAACGGCGCAGTTCCCCTCCAACTGGGAACTTTCCTCGGCGAGAGCCACCGCTGCCCTGCGCTACATTCTGGAGCACGGCGGCTTTTCTCCCACCAGGATGCGGGCCGTGGGCTATGCGGACAGCCGGCCTCTGGTACCCAACAATTCGGAAGACAACCGGCGGAGAAATCGACGCGTCGAATTCTACTACCACTCCCCGGACGCTCAATCCTGGTGATCCATCCATGACCGACCTTCCTCAATCCGTGTCCGAGAGCAATGCAGTCGTTTCCAGACACGACACTCCCCCTGGTCCCGCCCTCTATCTGGCCGAGGCCGTCCCCGGCGACCCTGAAAAAAACTCCCCCTCATCGTTGGAGGACGTCCTGATCGTATTTGACTCTGGCCGGCGATGGCGGCTCTGGGGCCGCGACGGCAAGCGGCGGGAGGAGGACCTGGTCAAGAAAGTGCTGGATGTTTCGTCCCGCGGACTGCCGGTGCTGCTGGGCTGCGGTTTGGGCGTCGCGTTGCGGGAGCTGTTGCGAACCACTTCCGGCCCCGTGGCCGTGGTGGATAAGGAGAGGGCGATCCAGGCCGTGACCGGCTCCCGTGACTTGGCCGACGATCCACGGGTTCTCTGGGTGGACGCCTCAACTCCGGAAGAAGCCCTGGACGCCTTGACCCGCTGGCAGATGGACCATGGCGGATTGCCGTTGCGTCCGTTGCTCATGCCTCTGTACGCCCGCCTGGACCCGGAACATTACAAGGTCGTCTTGGCTCACTTGGAAGCCAGCTCCCGCTTCGACATCTGGGCCCGGGCCAGCTACCCCAAATGCCGCGCCTGGCCGCCCCGGGTCTTGCTGCTGACCAGCCAGTATTTTCTGCTGGGCGAGGTGATCGGGGCCTTCCAGCGCATGGACGTACCCCACCGGTTACTGGAGTTCACGCCCCGGGAAACCGGACGGACTGAATTCGTCCAGGATCTGCTCACCGCGATTCTGGAGTTCAAGCCGGACCTGGTCCTGACCATCAACCATCTGGGGGTGGACCGGGAAGGCGTACTCATGGAACTGCTGGAAAAATGCCGCCTGCCCCTGGCCTCCTGGTTCGTGGACAATCCGCACTTGGTGCTCTACGTCTACACCAACTTGGTCAGCCCTTGGGCCACGATCTTCAGCTGGGACGCGGACAACGTGGACTCGTTGCGGGCCATGGGTTTCGAGCACGTCCACTACTTGCCCCTGGGCACGGACATCCACCGGTTTCGTCCGCCATCCGGCTCCGCGAACCGCCCCGAGTCCTGTCCCGATTCCTGGCGGGCCCGGGTCTCCTTCGTGGGCAACTCCATGCTGGCCAAGGTGGCGGCCAGACTTAAGGCCGGACGCTTTCCCCGGCCCATGCTCCTGGCCTATCGCGAGGTGGCCCGATCCTTCGGGGATTCAGCGGACGACAGCGTCCGGGAGCACCTGCGGATCGTCTTCCCAGAGGTTTTCCAATGCTTCGATGCCCTGCCATCGGTGGAAGAACGGCTGGCCTTCGAAACCGCCGTGACCTGGGAGGCCACCCGCCTGTACCGCAACCGTTGCGTCCAGCGCATCCTGCCCTTTAAGCCGCTCATCGCCGGGGACAAATACTGGAAGATCGCCCTGCGCGGCCGACCTGAAGCATGGCGCTGGCACCCGGAACTGAGCTACTACTCGGATCTGCCCCGGTTCTACCCCTGCTCCGAAATCAACTTCAACTGCACCAGCATGCAGATGAAAGGCGCGGTGAATCAACGGGTCTTCGACGTTCCGGCCTGCGGCCAATTTCTGATCACGGACCAGCGCCGTCAGATGGACGAGCTGTTTGAGCCCGGCCGGGAGGTCGTGGCCTATTCAGACCCCGAGGAAATCCCGGACCTGATCGACTTCTATCTGCATCATCCCCTGGCCCGCGAGAAAATCGCCCGGGCCGCCCGAGAACGAGTGCTCCGGGAGCATACCTACGACCTGCGGATGACCTCCCTGCTCAAGACCATGCTCGCGGTTTACGGATAATGTCCGCGAAGCCGATCCTCATTCTCCAGATGCAGCGAATGGGGGACCTGATCTTGTCCTTCCCCCTGTTCTTGTGGTTGCAGCGGGAACATCCAGGCCATCCGATCTGGGTGGTGGGCGAGCCGCGCTTCTACGAGGCCTTGCTGCCCGTCAGTCCGGCGGCCACCTACTTTCCCTGGACCGCGACCGAGCAGATACGCCAAACCGCCTTCACCCTGTGCGTCAACCTCAGCCACGAGCGGGCCGCGGCGGCCCTGGCCGGCGAGGTCCGGGCCGAACGCCGCGTCGGTCCGGTGCAGTCCACCAGCGGCGTACGCCGTATTCATGGCCCATGGCACCTCTACCGGGCCGGACTGGTCCACGCCAACCGCCACAACCGCTTCCATTGGGCCGACCTGAACGCCCTGGACTGCGTTCCTCTGTCCCGGATCGCCGCTACCCGCTGGCCCGAACCCCGGACCTGTCTGGGAGACCGACGCCGTATAGGTCTGTTCCTGGGAGCCAGCGAACCGGCCAAAAGGCCGACCCCACGCTTCTGGGCCGACCTGGCTCGGGAACTGCTGCACCGGGATCTGCGGCCGATCCTCTTGGGCGGCCCCGCTGAACGGGACATGGCCGCGAAGGTCCAAAAACAGATCGGGCACAGCGTCCTCAACCTGGCCGACCGGCTGACCCTGGCCCAGCTCGCCGACCTCGGCCAGAGCCTGGAATTGCTCGTCACGCCGGACACCGGCCCGATGCATCTGGCCGCCTGGACCGGCCTGCGGGTTCTCAACCTGTCCCTGGGCCCGGTCAACCCCTGGGAAACCGGCCCTTACCAGCCCGGCCACCATGTACTTCAAGCCCGGATCAGCTGCGCGGGCTGCTGGGGTTGCACCCACCCCAAACATCCAGGGGCGCATCATGAAGCCCGCCACGCAACCCATAGATGCCACGACCATTTCCTGCCCCGCCGCGTGGCCCAACTGGTCCATGCCCTGGCCGATCCTGACGGCCGGGGCGAAGCCAGGCCGAGAACGGCGAACGGCAACCTGTTTTTGTCCGCCAAAACGCCCCAAGGCTTGTACCGCCTCAACCGCCTGCTCCCGGAAAGCGCCACGCGGTCGTCCCGGAACATGCTGGACGAATTCTGGTCGATGTTCTGGGGCAGTTCCTTCGGTCTGTGGGAACGGGACAAGCCCCTGGCGGCCTGGACCGACCTGACCCGCGCCTTCCCTGACCTGGCCGAAACCTTTATCCGCTTCCTGTTCGGCTTTCACCGCAAACTGCGGCAGGCCAGTGACGAGACGTTTTGGTCCCAAGGCCCTCCAATGCTGCGCCCGCTTTACAGCCAAGCCCACCTGATCTTGCAAAACGACGATTTTTCATGGAAAAGTGAACGACAAATCTTGACCATGACCGAGGAACTGCTCCGGATCGTGGCTGGGGAGAAAAACCTATGACGCTGAAAATTCGCCATGGAATCGGATATGCAGCCCTCTGCGGTTGCCTGCTGATCTGGACGGCGTTGATCGCCGCCGCCTCTCCGGCCGCCGACACCTTGGGCGAGCCCAAGCAGGTCACCCTGCCCATGACCCTCGACTATGCGCTGCTCAACGCCATGGTCCGGAACACGTTTCTGGAAGGGGGAGCCGTCGCGGGGGTGGATACGGAGAAAACACGCAAGACCTTATATTACGAGCAGGACGGCTGCCAGGGCGTCGTTGTTTCCGCTCCGCGCTTCCGGGAGGAAGGCGGCGTGTTGCTCATGGAAACGCAGGTTCATCTGCGCTACGGCCGGAGCATGGGCAGGTATTGCGTCCTGCCGCTGAGTTTCGACGGGGTGCTGGTCATGCATCAGCGCCCCTCGATCTCTCCCGAGGACTGGACCCTGCGTTTCAGACCGGTCAAATCCGAAATGCGCACCCCGGACGGTCAATCGGCCCGCTTGGCCTCCCTGGCATGGCGTTTGGTGGAGGACTACGTTCTGGGGGCATTGGCCGACGTCTCGGTGAACCTGGGCCCGCCCAAACAGCAGTTGCAAGACTTCCTTCCGCTGATGCTGGCGGACGCGGATCGGCCGCAAGTCCTTGAGATGCTGAACGGACTGCGTCCGAAAGACGTACTGATCCAGGCTCAAGGATTGCGCCTGGAGAACGTGATGACGATTTTCGACGAACTGTACCAGCCCGAACCGGAATGGCTGGAGCCATATCTGTCCCACGAGGAACTGGAACAGTTCATTGTCGCCTGGGAAGTCTGGGACGCTTTCCTGGTGCATCTGATCACGACCCTGGCGACCAGACAGCTTACGGACGACGAGCAAATGCTTCTGCTGGACGTTTTGCTGCGCATGCGCCATGAGTTCGCCCATCATCTCGAGGATCCCGTGGGTCAGGCCGACTTGGTCCGCGTCCAGTTCGTGGAGGCCTGGACCTGGCTCGGGCCGCTGTTTCGCGGCCACCTTCTGGATGCCGACAACGAATCCCTGCTGGGCTACCTGGCCTTTTTTTCGGCTTCCGACGCTCTCTTGGCCCTGGACAAGCTGGGTCCGACCCTGGGGCTGGAGATCAGCCGGGACGGGCTGATCCGTCTGGCCTGGCTGCTGGACGAGCAGGAGACCCTTTTGGAGTATGGCCCGGAATTGCTTCCGGAGTTGCGCCGCGTCTTAGGGTTGGACAGGGAGTTGGACAGGGGACTGGACAACGGGCTGGGCAACGAGGACTCCGGAAGGGAATCGACGCCGCCGGGTTCTCCGTGGTCCCGGAGCCTGAAATTTCTCCAGGACCATCTCGCGGCGTTTTTCATAGGCACCGCCCAGGCCGAGTTCCCTCCGGCCGAACTGGAGGCCGATCTTGCCCAGTGGATTTTCCGGGCGCGCGACCTGGAAACGTATATGGATCGAGTGACCAGGGTGCTCAGAGATCGCACAGGCGAGGTTCTGGACAAAACCGAACGGCCAGCCGGACACCGCGATTTTTTTCACGACCTGGTTCTGGCCACGGCTTGGCAGGAAAGCTGTTTCCGACAGTTCACGACATCCGGGGACCGAATCATGTACATCCGGTCCTACAACAACACCTCGGTGGGGATCATGCAGATCAACGAACGAGTCTGGCGCGGCCTCTACGACCAGACCCGTTTGCGCTGGGACATCGCCTACAACTCCCAGGTCGGGGCCGAAATCCTGGACCTCTACCACTCCAAATACGCCCGCCCCAGGATGCGCAAGGCTCCTGACGCGGCTTGGACCTTGGACCTCCAGGCCGGAATGCTCTACGCCATGTACAACGGAGGACCGGGACAGCTGGACCGATTTCTGACCCGCGCCCAAGAGAACAACCTGTTTCGCAGCGACCGCCTGTTCAGGGAAAAATGGGACTGGGTTCGCCAAGACGCCCTGGACAAGATTTCCATTTGCCTCATTGGCCCCTAACGGGCTGTTACATAATCCTCACCGACTCCTTCGCACGCTACCATGATCGACAAAAACTCGGCCGTATCCACCATCCTGGAGCGTCTGGAAAAACTGCCCTTGGGCCACTGCCTGGATATCCGGACCTACAAGCGCAATCGGCGGGTGCTTTTTCTACGGGTGGGCGAAAACGCCTGGGACGTCCTTCAGGATGGTTTCGGCAAGGGTCTTTTTGAAGACATTGCCCTGGAAAAAATGCGCAAGCTCCTCCAAACCCTGCTGCGCAAGGAATTTCCCCGCAGCACGAAAATCCGTCTATACGCCCTGGGGCCGTGCGATCCAAAAGAGACCTCGACCCAGGAACGCAAGGTGCTTTGAAGGCAAGGGCATTTGTGCAGTGGTCCGCCAAAATGCGGGGATCACTTGTAGAACCTTCGGTCGACCATTGACAAGGCGCAGTCGCCTCTGTACGCTTTGAATGCGCACACAATATAGGAGCCCCCCATGCCCCAAGCCGCCATTGAAAACAATTATCGAATGTCCTTGCGGATCGCCCCGGAAGAAAAAGCCCTGCTGATGCGGGCCGTGGCCATTCAAGGCACCAACTTGACCACTTTCGTCACCCGCACCTCGATCGAGGCGGCTCGGTCTATTGTCCAGCAAGCCGAACGGGTCTCCCTGACTCAGCGGGACAGCCTCCATGTCCTTGATGTGCTGGAAAATCCGCCAAAACCAACCAGCAGAATTCTGCGGGCCGCCGAAGCCCTGCCGGACTGGGCGTGAGCGTCCCGGCCTGGCATGAGCAGCCCATTGCCAGGGGGCATGACCGGGACAGCTTTGATTGCGGCGAGCCAGCGCTAAACGAGTTCCTCCAGCGTCATGCCCGCAAAAACCATGATCTGGGCGGGGCCAAAACATTTTTGGCGGTCAACGCGGCGGATGGCGCAACCATTCTTGGATTCTACAGCCTTGCTCCAGCCTCGCTGGCCTTTGCACGGACGCCGAAATTGATCAAACGTGGTTTGGCCCGTCATGAGGTGCCGGTCTTCAGGCTGGCCAGACTGGCCGTGGACCGTTCGGTCCAGGGCCGCGGTCTCGGAGGTCAACTGCTCCTGGCCGCCGGTCGGCGCTCCCTGCTGGCGGCATCCCAGGTCGGCGGCGTGGCATTGCTCATCGACGCCAAGAACGAACGTGCCGCACGGTGGTATACCGGTTACGGAGCCGTGCCCCTCCTGGACCAGCCCCTCTCCCTGCTCTTGCCGCTGAAGACAATCCAGGCGGCACTCAGCGTAACGAGCAGATTTTGATACCCGTACCGAGCTTCCCAACCGGTCACAGTTACTAGAAAAAAAATCTGACCTTGATCAAGGTTGCGGCCACGGGGAGTACGAAGACAGTTTTGAATTACCATATGTTTCGCCCTTTCAGGGCTTTTCTTGTTGTGTCGCCGCAGTCCCGGGACGTTGCCCTGGGCTATCGTATGCCGCCCCATTGGGCTTCAAGCAGGACCTGAGTGGGCGGCTCAAGCCCGCACTTGATTGAGTCAATGGCTTGGAGTAGACAAATTCATATTTCCTCTACGGGCCGCCATGGCCCTCTGAACGCGACCGATTCCCAACCCGGCGCATCAAACCACAGCACAACGGACTTCTGATCATGCAAACAGCGGTATTCGGCGGCGGCAGTTGGGGCACGACCCTGGCCAACCTTTTGGCGCACAAGCACGGCTCGGCTAGGCTCTGGGTCCGGGAAAAGGAACTGGCCTCCCTAATCCGCGCCAAGCGCCGCAACCCGTGGTACCTCCCTGATCTGGAATTGGCCCCCGGCCTCACCGCCAGTGACGACCTGGCCCAGGTCACGGAAGGCGCGGACTTCTTTCTTTTCGTCGTGCCCAGTCAATTTTACGGCGGGGTGCTCAAGACCGTGCGCGAGTTCCTCCCAAAAAAGCCGGTGGTCATCTCCGCCAGCAAGGGTATCGCCCTGGACACCCTGCGGACCATGTCCGAGGTGACGGAGGATGCCCTTATCGGCCTCAAGCCCGTTTTCGCCATGCTCTCCGGCCCCTCTTTCGCCAAGGAAGTCAGCCAGGGCATGCCCACGGCGGTCACCCTGGGCTGCAAGGACAAGACCGCGGCCACGTCCATCCAGGATCTGCTCTCCACGGACGCCTTCCGCGTCTACACCAACAAGGACGTTCGCGGCGTGGAACTAGGCGGGGCCTTGAAGAACATCATCGCCATCGCCGCCGGGATTTCCGACGGCCTCGGCTTCGGCACCAACGCCCGGGCCGCCCTGATCACCCGCGGCCTGGCCGAGATGTCCCGGCTGGGCGTGGCCATGGGTGCCCAGGCCCAAACCTTCATGGGCCTGGCTGGCATGGGGGATCTGGTATTGACCTGCACCGGGGATTTGTCCCGCAACCGCCAGGTCGGCCTGAAACTGGCCCAGGGCAACAAACTTTTGGATATCCTCGGGCAGATGAAAATGGTCGCCGAAGGCGTCAAGACCACAGAATCGGTGCACGCCCTTGGACGTCGGCACAAGGTCGACCTGCCCATCACCGAGCAGGTGTATCAGGTTCTTTACGAGGGCAAGGACCCGCGACAGGCCGTGCAGGAATTGATGCGGCGGGAACTGAAAAGCGAGCAATAGCCCGAGCATTCGTTCGGAGCCCGCTACCCGAGAAACCAGCAAACACGTTTTTTTGGAGGAACGCATGCACAAAAGATCGAGTCGGAAATCATTGGCCGTGGTGGCAATCCTGGCCCTGCTGGCCGCGGGCTGCGGCAGCACCCAGGGAGGCGGAGGACAAATCCATCAAATCGGCGGCGGGCTGCTCGGCGGAATCGGCGGCGGCATCGCCGGCGCGCAGATCGGCGCGGGCAGCGGGAGGGTCGCGGCGATCATCGGCGGGACCATCCTCGGCGCGGCCCTGGGCAGCTACGTGGGCGGCTACATGGACCGCATGGATCAGCAGCAGGTCAATCGCACCCTGGAAACCCAGCCCACGGGGCAAACCTCTCAGTGGCGCAACCCGGATACGGGCAACCAGTACCAAGTCACTCCCGTGAACACCTTTCAGCGCCCCGACGGCCAGTACTGCCGCGAATTCGTGACCCAGGTCGAAGTCGGCGGCAAGACGGAACAGGCCTACGGCACTGCCTGCCGCATGCCGGACGGTTCCTGGAAGGTCCAGTCGTAACCATTTGCTGATTCCGCCAATGCTTCCCTAATCCATGGTTCAACAAGGAGAGTCAAGATGATCCGATCAGTTATCCTGGCCTGCGGCCTACTTTTCCTGGCCGCTCCGGCCTGGGCCCAGCAAGTCATCGACGGATGCTCGATCCAGGCCTATACAAGGTGCCCTGAGGTTAATTTAAGCAATGCCAATCTGGAAGGTGTCAACTTGCAAGGCGCGTATCTGAAGGGGGCCAACCTGAAAGGTGCCAACCTAAAGAACGCCAAGCTTATTGACGTCTATTTCTATGAGGCTGACCTGAGCGGAGCTAACCTGACCGGCGCGGATTTGAGCAAGGCCATCTGGACCGATGGAAAGGTCTGCGCCTTCGGGTCCATCGGTCAATGCAATTAGCGCGCGGCGTTGCACCCTGAATAAACCACCGGCCAACTTCGTGAGCACGTTCCATAGAAACCTGTTCACGGCGAACAAAAACCCTCAGGCCGCCTCCCCCCGGGCGGCCTGAGACGTTTTCTCCCAGCC